>JALHHV010000214.1 GCA_022837365.1 Desulfovibrio sp.
CCGATCTGGACGTTCACGTGGACGGCAGGCGGCTGTTCATCACCGGCCGCATGCACGCCTCGCCGCAGGACAAGGGCCGGGGCTGGCACCGCATGGAGCGCAAGTCCGGCACCTTCAGGCGCATTCTGGTGCTGCCGGACGATGCGGTGGCCGAAGGCGTGTCCACGTCCCTCAAGGACGGCGTGCTGACCGTGAGCATTCCCCGCGCCTCGTCCGAAGAGTGCGTATGGGTGTCCGGCGAGGATGCGCCGCGCGCCGGCTGCCACGCCTGACCGGGGCCGCGCCTGACCGGAACCGCGCACCGTCCGCCGGGCCGCACTGGCACCCCGGCGGGCACATCCCCCTCCCGCCCCACGCTGGCGGAATCCCGTCCGGCAGCCGATGGCGACCGGCGGCCGGGGTCCTGTCCAACGCATCGGGGCACCGGGGACACTCGCCACGCCCGACGGCGGAGGGGCCATCCCCTCCGCCGTTTTCCGCGCCGCCTCCCGGCCGGGGCGCCCGCCACGCCCCCTTGCCCGCCGGGCCATCCCGGCCCGGTTGACAGCTGCCGCGTATCCTGCCAGCCTGACACCATCGGCAATCCCCTTTTTCACCCTTCCGCGTCACGCGGCGCTGCCGGAAGGGTGCGCCACGCGCGCCGCACGGAGGCAGGCCATGCAACTGACCGACCGCGTCCACTGGGTGGGCAAGATCGACTGGGAACTGCGCACGTTCCACGGGCAGGAATATTCCACCCACAAGGGCTCCAGCTACAACGCCTATCTGGTGCGCGACCCCGGCGGCCGCACCGCGCTCATCGAAACGGTGTGGGGTCCGTACGCCCGCGAATTCGTGGCCAACCTGGCGCGGGTGGTGGATCTTTCGTCCATCGACTACGTCATCGCCAACCACGGCGAGCCGGACCACAGTGGTTCGCTGCCGGAACTGATGCGCCACATCCCCAAGGTGCCGGTGTACTGCTCGGCCAACGGGGTGAAGTCGCTGAAGGGCCAGTACCACGCGGACTGGGACTTCCGGGTGATGCGCACCGGCGACACACTGTCGCTGGGCAGCTGCGAGCTGGTGTTCGTGGAAATGCCCATGCTCCACTGGCCCGATTCCATGATGTGCTACCTGACCGGCGAGAACGTGCTGTTCAGCAACGACGCCTTCGGCCAGCACTACGCCTCGGAACTGATGTTCGCGGATCTGGTGGACGAGTGCGAACTGTGGGCCGAGGCCATCAAGTACTACGCCAACATCCTGACCCCGTTCAGCCCGCTGGTGACGAAAAAGATCGACGAAGTGCTGGCGCTGGGCCTGGCCGTGGACATGATCTGCCCCAGCCACGGGGTGATCTGGCGCAAGGACCCGTTGCAGATCGTGCGGCGCTACCAGGAATGGGCGGCCAACTACGCCGAGCACCAGCTGAGCGTGGTGTACGACACCATGTGGAACTCCACCCGGCGCATGGCCGAGGCCATCGCCGCCGGGGCCGCGCAGGCGGACCCGACGCTGACGGTGAAGCTGTTCAACTCCGGCCTGGTGGACAAGAACGACATCATCACCCAGATCTTCCGGTCCAAGGTGCTGGCCGTGGGCTCGCCCACGGTGAACCGGGGCGTCCTGACCTCGGTGGCGGGCCTGCTGGAAGAGGTTGAAGGGCTGAAGTTCCGGGGCAAGAAGGCCGCCGCCTTCGGCTCGTACGGCTGGAGCGGCGAATCGCCCAAGGTGCTGGCCGAACGGCTGGCCAAGTGCGGCTTCTCGCAGGTGGGCGACCCGACCCGCGAGGCGTGGAACCCCGACGACGAAGGGCTGGAGCGCTGCCGCGCCCTGGGCCGCCAGTTGGCGGAGGCCGCCAAGGAATAGCCGGACGCCATAACTGCCGGACGCCATAACTGCCGGATGCGCGACGCCACGGGGCGCGGGACAGGAAGCCCGCGTCCCGTTTCCGTTCCGGGCGGCGCGGCGGCGAACCTGCCGCGCCGCGCTCGTTGACGGCACGCCGCGCCGCCCCTATGACAACCACGGGCAGCCGCATCCGCCGGGCACGCCACACGGACCGGCCCGCGCCGACACCGCAACCTCCTTCACGAGGAACCCATGCACCGCCGCACGCCGCCTTTCGCAGGCGATTCCTGCGCCGCCGGACTCGGCCCGGCGGAACGGGCGCTCGTCGCCCGCGCCGTGCGCGACCGATTCATTTCCGTGGCCCAGGGGCCGGAAGGCAAGTTCCGCTACCCGGTGGGCGACGCCGGGCTGGCCGGGCTGGGCTACGACGGGGCGCTCACCGGCCGCCTGCCCGCCGGTGTGCGCGCGCATTTCTGCGGGGTGGGCAACCCCTTCGCGGCCGTGGACGCCTGCGTGTGGCCTCCGGTGTGCTTCCTGCCGGAACCGGACCATGCGGAGCAGGTGTCCGCCTCGGGCAGCGGCGTACCGGGCGACATGTTCAACGACATGCCGGACGCGGAACTGGATGCCCCGGTATATTTTGGCGTCCGCTTTGACGACGGGTCCCCCGCCGCGCCGCATGGCGGCACCCCGGACACCGTCCCCCATGACCGCTGCCTGCCGCCGGAACTGGCCGCCTGCCCGGTGCGCCCCGGCGACGCCGTGCTGGACGTGGGCTGCGGCGCGGGGGTGGACACCCTGTGCGCCGCCTTGCTGGCCGGACCCGGCGGCGCGGTGACCGGGGCCGACGCCAGCCCGCACATGCTGGACCGCGCCCGCGCCAATCTTGCCGCCATGGACGACGCCATTGCCCCCGCGCACCACGCCCCGAAACAGTCCGCCCCCGTACGCTTCGTGGAGACCGGGGCGGAACGCCTGCCCTTTGCCTCCGGCAGCTTCGACGTGGTCATTTCCAACGGGGTGTTCAGCCTGGTGGTGGACAAGCCCGCCGCATTGCGCGAAATCCACAGGGTGCTGCGGCCCGGCGGCCGCCTGCGCCTGGCCGACCAGATACTGGACGGCCCCGCCCCGCAGGGCCCGGACGTGGTGTCCTGCTGGTTCCGCTGACAGGGCGGCGCGGTACCGGGAACGGTGTTCCTGGCCATGCTCCGCGAGGCGGGATTCCACGATGCGGCCTGCATCGGCCGCACCGGCCATCGCAGTTCGTCCGTCACCGAAGGCGCGCTGTTCGCCGCCACCAAACCGGAAAAATGGCCCGGCCCGCGCCGTTGCGCGCCGCAGCCGGCACACACCATTGCATCACGGGAGCAACGCACCATGACCACCCCCGCCGCCGCATCCGGCCTGCCCGCCATCACCTGGGACGACTTCGAGAAGGTGGAACTGCGCACCGGCACCATCGTGCAGGTGGAGGAATTTCCGGAAGCCCGCAGCCCCGCGTGGAAGGTGTGGGCCGACTTCGGGCCGGGCATCGGCGTGCTGAAGTCCAGCGCGCGCATCACCCACCTGTACGAAGCGGGCGACCTGCTGGGCCGCCAGATCGTGGGGGTGGTGAACTTTCCGCCCCGGCAGATCGGGCCGTTCCGCTCGGAATTCCTGGTCACCGGCTTCGCGCAGGCAGACGGCAGCGTGGTGCTGGCCGTGCCGGAACGGCCGGTAGCCAACGGCCTGAAACTGGCCTAGACCCGGCGGGATCTCGATATCATCTTTCGTATTTCAAGGTTTTTTCATGACCAGTGAACCCCGCATCCCCGCCGCCACGGCTGCCGACGCCCAACCAGCCCGGCCCGACCGGCCCGTCCGCTACGTCATGGGCGTGGACACCGGCGGTACCTGTACCGACGCCGTGCTGGTGGACGCCGCCACCCGCCGGGTGGTGGCATCGGCCAAGCGGCCCACCACCCACCACGACCTGGGCCGGGGCATGGCCGGGGCCCCGCGTCCGGCCTGCCCGCCAGCGCCGTGGACCTGGTCTCCGTGTCCACCACCCTGGCCACCAACGCCGTGGTGGAAGGGCAGGGGGCCGAGGTGGGGCTGTTCATCATCGGCTACGCCGGGCGCATCACCGTGCCCTGCGCGTCCATGGACGCCATCCCCGGCGGCCACAGGCTGGACGGCTCGGAAGAGGCCCCGCTGGCCCTCGACCGGCTGGTGGACTCCATCCGCCTGATGAAGGACCGGGTGGACGCCTACGCCGTGTGCGGCATGATGAGCTTCGTCAATCCGGCCCACGAACTGGTGGCGGAGCGGGCCATCGGCATGGTGGACCCCAAGCCGGTGTTCTGCTCGCACCTGGCCAGCTCGCGCGCGGGCATGAAGGAGCGCGCGGCCACGGCGGTGCTCAACGCCCGGCTGCTGCCGGTGATGCGCCGCTTTCTGGACGGGGTGCGCACCGCGCTGGAAGACCTTGGCATCGCCGCCCCCGTGCTGGTGGTGCGCGGCGACGCCACGGCCATGCCCATGGACGCGGCCCTGCGCAACGCCTCGGCCACCGTGGCCAGCGGCCCGGCCGCCATGGCCGGGTACGGCGCGGCATTTGCCGCGCAACTGCCGGATGGTGACGGAGGAGCGAACAGGGGAGCGAACAGAGACGGGGCAACGCCGGGCGCGGCCCCCGGCTCGGCTGAGGGTGCGGCGCCAGACACGCCGCCCCCGCCGGACGCCCTCATCGTGGACGTGGGCGGCACCACCACCGACGTCACCTTGTTGCGCCGGGGCCGTCCGGTGATCCAGGCCGACGGCATGGTGGTGGGCGACTGGGAAACCCACGTGAAGGCGGTGGAAATGTTCACCGTGGGCGTGGGCGGCGACAGCCTGGTGCGGCCCCTGGTGCGGCCCGAGGCCGACGGCGCGCTGTCCGTGGGGCCGCAGCGCGTGGTGCCGCTGTGCATGGCCGGTCCCCTGCCCGACCCGGCGGAATGGCTGCGGCCCGGCGGCCGGGCGCGGTGCATCTGTCCGGCGCGCCGCGAGGGCGCATGCGGCGGGCCCGACGGCACGGACAGCGGCGGACACGGCGCGCCACCCGCACAGGGCGCACCGTCCCCACCGTCCCCACCTTCCCCACCATCTGGGGACGCCGCCGAACGCGCGGTGCTGGACCATCTGCGCGCCCATGGCCCCACCCCGGCGGGCGACCTGCTGCGCGCGTTGCGCCTGCCGGAAAGCACGCTGGAGCGGGCCGTGGACAGGCTGGTGCGCCAGCGCGCCGTGCAGGTGGCCGGGTTCACCCCCACCGACGCCCTGCACGTGCTGGGCCTGCTGGATCTTTCCGGACTATCCGATCTGGCCGATCTGGCCGATCTGGCCGATCTGCCGACCGGGGCGGGCAACACCGCCGCCGCGCTGGCCGGGGCGCGGGCGCTGGCCGCGCTGCTGCCGCCCGTTGCAACGGACGAGGGCGCGCGGCCCAACACCCCGCAGGACGCGGCCCGCGCCGTGCTGGCCACCGCCAGCCGGCGCATAGAAGACGCCGTGGTCCAGCACGTGGCCCGGCGCGAGGTGGGAGGCAACTTCGCGGCCTATCTGGCCCAGCGGCGCCGGCATGCGCTGCTGCGCGTCAACGTAGCGCTGGGGGTGCCCATGGTGGGCATCGGCGCGGCGTCGCGCCATCTGCTGCCCGCCGTGGCGCGGGCGCTGTCCACCACGGTGACCTTTCCCGGCCGCTACGACGTGGGCAACGCCCTGGGCGCGGCCCTGCTGGCGCTGGGCGACGGTGCGGACAACGGCGGTACGGCGGAAACGGCGTAGTCGCGGCAACACGGGCGGCATCAGCCGCCCGTCCCGCGCCATTCACGCGCCATTCACCCACCGTCCGTACACCGCCGTCTTGACGCGCACCGCCCTTTCGGCGCACCGTCACCGGGCAGGACGCGGAGCCGGGCTCGCTCACTGCGGCATGCGGCCCACCGGTCCGGCACTTCCGGCCTGGCACACGCAACCACCGTCACGCACCACCGCCGCCACGCGGCGCGCAAGGATACGCCCCATGCACAGCCACGATCCCTTCCAGCCCCCCCAGCCTGCCCAGTCCGACGCCTGCGGATGCGGCCACGACCATGACCACGACTGCCAGTGCGCCGCCGGGGCGCACCGCCCGGCCTGCTTCGACGCCGCGCTGGAAGTGGCCAGCGAATGCGAGGACTGCCGCGTGGTGCACGCCTGGCTGCACCTGCACGGCAAATGGGTGCTGCACGCCTGGGGCGAAACCGACGAGGCCGTGTACGACCTGACCGAAACCCGCAACCCGCAGCCCCGCGCGGACTACTACGCCCGCAACGGCGTGACCAAGGAACGCCTGCGCCGCTACGGCCGGGTGGAATTCTTCACCATCATGGCCGACACCGGCAGCTTCGGCCCCTTCGACACCGCCTTCTTCTTCGCGCCCGAAAGCGACACCGACCCGCTGGCGCGGTAGTC
>JALHHV010000215.1:0-646 GCA_022837365.1 Desulfovibrio sp.
TGGGGTTCAGGGGGTCGGAGGTTCAAATCCTCTCATCCCGACCAGCTTGGACACGCAAAGGCCGTCGGTCGCAAGACCGGCGGCCTTTTTCGTTTCGGCCGGAAATCGTATGGCCGCCTACAGGCCGTACTGCGCGCGGATCAGTTCGTACACGCCCTTTTCGCGCAGGGCGGCCACCGGCGCGAGGAACGTGGCGGTAACGGTGCCGGGCGCGCGGCCGATCTGGATGTTGCCGGTGATGGTGGCGCGGTTCATCACTTCCGGCGCCGGGCAGCCCAGGAATTCCGCCGCGCGGGCCAGGGCGCAGGCCGTGGCCTCGTTGAGGGTGGGGCCGGTGCCCACGAAGGAGATGGGGGCCGATTCCTCCAGTTGCACGCCCCACGCGTCCGCCTCCTGCCGGGCCTGGCGCTTTTCGTCCTCGCTCAGGGGGCGGGCCAGCAGGGGCAGGTCGTCGTGCACCGGCAGGATGATGGGGCCACCGCAGGTCACGCCCTTCAGCACCGAGACCTGCATGGTGATGACCCCGGCCACGTCGGCGGTGTGCCCGGCGATTTCGCCGTCGCCCTGCATGGCGTGCATGTCGCCCACGTACACCCCGCCGCCGGGCACCCGCACCGGCGCGATGAGCACGGCCCCGGCGCGCACG
>JALHHV010000215.1:729-4555 GCA_022837365.1 Desulfovibrio sp.
GCCACCACCGGGTTCTGGATGGAGTTGTCCGGCGTGCACATGTAGTCCCTGGCGTTGGCGGCCACCCGCTCGGCGGCGGCCTTGTTCAGGGTGACGCCAAGGGTGCCCTGCTCGTTGAAGGCGATGGTGTAGCCGTTGGTGAAGGCGAAGGGCGCGGCCGATGCGCCGCATTCCGCGCAGCGGATGCAGTCCGGCCCGCAGCCTTCCACGCAGGTGTTCTCGTACAGCGCGCCGCACTGCGGACACTTGCCCGCCACGTAGGGGTCGCCCAGGCAGCGTTCCGCGAACATGCTGTCGTTGCCGGACGCCGTGACCCGCGAGGTGACCTGGATGGACAGGATGCGGATGGCGATGGAATCGCCGGGCTCCGCGCCCTGGACGAAGACCGGCTGCGTCACCTCGTGCCCGCCCCGGATGGCGGGGGTGAGCATGGGCCCCCAGCAGCCCGGAGCCGTGTTGGCGACGATGATGCCGCCGTCTTCCACCGGCCCGAGCATGGCAACATCCGGGCCGAGGATGCCATTGGTGAAGGTGTTGACGAAGACTGTCCTGTTCGCCACGAGCGTTCTCCTTTTCTAAAGGTGGAGGAACCGCAGAGGGACTGGACAGAGCCTAAGCACGTTGCGGCGCGAATGACCAGTGCCGGGAATGGGAGTGGCGCTTGCTTGCCAAAATTCCACACCAAATATAAAAATTAAAAAGATATAACGCCGAGCAAAACGTACATAGTCATCGAAAAATACAGTATTAAAGCCACAACATTGAACAAAACCAACGAGTAGGAGCGTCTATGGCCATTATAATTTCCGCATCTGAACTCGCTTCTTCTACGAGTGAAATTGTTGGATACAAATCAGGATTAGCTCTTTCACTTCGTGAAATGAAAAATTTGATTCACGAATATGATTCTGCATCACTATTAAACAGATCTGGAACAATAAGAATATACCCGGAAGAATTTGAGCAGCTTATCGCAGATTTATTATTTCGTGTCGGGAATATTCCTAGCAACAGCACAATTCCACAAGATATCGCATTTTATCATAAAATTAAAAATAATCCTAAAAAGCTTCGCGTATTTCAGAACGTACAAAGGGAATTTATATCTTTCATGACGACAAGTCTCAACACAAAAAAAAACATAAAAGATAATAAAATAAACCCTACATCATTCCTAATTTCATCTGCGAGTCATGGAAAATTTGGCCTAGAATGTGCTATGACACTGTTGGAAAGTGTGAACCACAAAATTCACATTAGCCCATGGAATAGTATCAGAAGACAAGAATACAGGTCCTCGATTGAATTATCAGATTTATTTAAAAGCTCATCGCTAGAAGCAGAATTTGGAAACTTCATTGATCAAAGATTCATTGATTTCCTAAGTAATAATTTTGGATCTATAGACTCTATGCACTGGAGAAAATTTGAAGGCCTCACCGCAGAATTTTTCGATAGAAATGGCTTTGATGTTATCATGGGGCCTGGAAGCGATGATGGCGGCGTTGACATTCGTGTATATAAAAAATCACAATTAAAAACAGACCCCGCAACGATACTTATACAATGCAAGAGAAGCAAATCAAAAATCCAAAAAGCCATTGTTAAATCTCTATGGGCAGACGTCATGTATGAAAATGCTGAATCAGGACTCATTGTCACTACATCGGCAATAGCACCAGGGGCACGTAATGATTGCATTGCAAGAGGCTATCCTATCCATGAGGCCAACAGAGAAACAATAAGAGCATGGCTTACCCAGATGAAAACACCCGGAAAAGGTGTATTCATGGGGGAATAATCGAAAACATCCGTCCTCAACACACCTGCCTTTTTCTCCGCGCGCACTCTATCTCCTCCACAAGGTCGGTCATGTCGAAGGGCTTGGCCACGTAGCCGTCCAGACCGGCGGCCAGAAAGCGTTCGCGGTCGCCCGCCATGGCGGCGGCCGTCACGGCCAGGATGGGAATGTCCCGCTTGTCCGCAAAGCGGGGTGAGGTGCGGATGGTCCCGGTGGCGGTGATGCCGTCGGTATTGGGCATGTGGATGTCCATCAGCACCACGTCCACCTCTTCGGCGGCCAGCCGGGCCAGCGCGTCGTCGCCATCCACGGCCAGGATCACGCGGTACCCGGCCTTTTGCAGCAGCCGCTGGCCCACCATGCGGGTGGTGGCGTCGTCTTCCGCCAGCAGCACTCGCACCGGCGCGCCGTCCTGCGGCGGGGGCGGGCGGTCCGCCGCCTCTGGCGGCAGTTCGCAGCGCTCCCCCTTGCGGAAGGGCAGGGTCACGTAGAACGCGGTGCCGCGCCCTTCCTCGCTGTCCACGCAGAGGGTGCCGCCCAGCAGCACCACCAGCCGCCGCACGATGGAAAGCCCCAGCCCCGCGCCCTGGTGCCGCCGCACGTACGAACTGTCGCCCTGGGCGAACGGGTCGAAGATGCTGTCCAGCAGGGCGTCGGGTATGCCCTTGCCGGTGTCTTCCACCGTGAACAGGATGCCCATCCCGCCCCCGGCCGCACCGTTCCCGTCCGTGCCCTTCCCGTTGGCGCCCGCCCGACCCGCCGTGCCCGTCTTTTTGGGCAGCGGCGACATGTGCAGGCGCACCCCGCCCCGCTCGGTGAACTTCAGCGCGTTGCCCACCAGGTTGAACAGTATCTGGCGGGTCTTGCCCTCGTCGCCCAGCACGGTTTCCGGCAGGCCGGGGTCCATGTGCACGTCCAGCGCAAGGCCGCGCGTGCGCAGTTCGAACTGGAACAGTTCGCGCACGGCATCGCCCAGCCGCGCCACGTCGAAGGGGTCGTGGGCTACGGGCATGCGGCCCGCCTCCACGCGCGAAAGGTCCAGCAGGTCCGACAGCAGGTGCGTCAGCCGTTGCGACGAGCGGATGGCCAGATTCACGTATCCGGCGTGCTCCGGGTCGGCCAGGTCCGCCTTCAGCAGTTGCAGCGCGCCAAGTATGCCGTTGAGCGGGGTGCGTATTTCATGGCTCATGTTGGCCAGGAACAGGCTTTTGGTCTCGCTGGCGATGTTGGCCTGGCGGTTGGCCGCGATCAGTTCGCGCTCCACGCGCTTGCGCTCGGTGATGTCCTGGATGGTGCCGTAGATGCGGTGGCGCTCGGCGTCGTACTTGGCGCGCGACTGGATGTCGGCGATGCTCCCGTCCGATGGGCGGCGGATCTTGAACTCCATGTCGTAGTTCCCGCTGCGGCCGACCAGGTCGTGCAGGGCCGCGTCCAGCTCGGGGCGGTATTCCGGCAGGGGGACGGCCTTCACGGCCTCGAAGGTGTCGCAGCCATCCGGTATGCCGTAGATGCGCCGGGCGCCCTCGGAGGTGCACAGGCTGCCGGTGCGCAGGTCCACCTCCCAGTTGCCGATGCCCGCCACCAGTTCGGCCCGGCGCAGGCGCGCCTCGCTTTCGCCCAGTTGCTGGCTCTTGGCGCGCAGCTTCTCCAGCATGCGTTCGTTGCGGCTTTGCAGGTACGAAACCAGCAGCGAGACCACCGGCATGGTCAGCAGAAAGACCAGCATCCGGCTGACGCTGGATTCCGGGTAGACGAACGTGGCGAATTCGGTGGACCAGGTGAGCAGCACGTACGCGAAGGACAGGCCCACGCTGGCAAGGCCCGACGCGTGCCCGCCAAGGTACGCCGCCAGCACGATGGCCACCACGAACAGCAGCACCGGATTGTGCACCTGCACCCCGTGGCGGGACAGGAAAAACAGCGCCAGCGCCGTGACCGCCGTAAGCAGCGGGCCTGCCAGAACCAGGACAGTCTTGCTGGACCTCACGATTCCCCCCGTGTGCCGGACGGCGGCATTCGCCCCGC
>JALHHV010000215.1:4606-5573 GCA_022837365.1 Desulfovibrio sp.
GGATCAGCTGAAGCGGGCGGTGACCTGCTTGCCCATGTTCAGCACGCAATAGGCGATGCAGCTTACCGATTCCGCGGCAAGGCGCAGGCTGTCCTGCAAGGCGCAGGCGGATGCATGGTGGTCGGGGCCGGGCTGGCAGCGGCGCGTCATCAGCAGGGAAGGCACACCGTTTCTGGTGAGACTGTCGTGCAGGGTAGCGCGGTCCGCATCGTTCTCTATGGCGGCCACGTCCACCAGTGCGAAATCGAAGCGGTGCGTGTCCAACGCGGGCAGGGCGTCCTCCACCCCGCGCACCACGAAGGCTTCCGCGCCGCGCTTGCGCAGTTCCCACTCGCACATGAACGCGGACATGGGATTGCGGTCGATGACCAGAACGAAAACGCCCGCCAGCATATCCCCCCCAAGGGATCATTGCCACGGGCCGCGCGGACGCACTGCTCTCCGATACAGGCAACCCGGCTGTCTCTGCGCGAGATCCGTGGCTTTCCGTCCCCGCTTCGCAACGGGTTTGGCTTTCATATATGTACAGGAGTGACCCACCATGAAGAATGTGTCAATGNNNNGGGATGATGCGCCCCCCTTGACGCCGACGGCCCGCGCGGCCCCGCATCAGGGCGTGGTGGGAATGCCCAGCTTTTTCAGGGCGTCGGCGATGGGGATGATATTGGTCACATCCATGTCCTCGCCGGAATTGGAAAGTCCGGTGGATACGCTAAGCCCCACAAGGTGCCCATTCTTGTCCACAACAGGCCCACCACTGTTGCCACCAAAAATATATGCATCGCTTTGCAGCAGCCTTCCCTGCGTATACATTCGGTATCCACTTGCTATCCCGCGAGATATTGACCCCTGAAAAAACTCGTCCCCCGGCGCGCCCACGGGAAACACCTCGTCCCCGGTGGCCACGTCCGTCAGTTGCAGGTACAGAGGCCGCAACCCTTCCATGTCGGCCTTCAGCAGGGCCACG
>JALHHV010000216.1 GCA_022837365.1 Desulfovibrio sp.
GCGGACCTGCTGGTGCGCGGGTTGCTGGAACTGCTGCGCGGAGAGGGCGCGGTGCGCCACGGCGAGGGACGCTGAACCGCGCGAGACCACGACGCGCGGGCCGGGAATGTGGACGGGCCTTGCCGGTGTTCCGGAAAGGCCCGTTTCGCTTTCGCGCGCGTGGCGGTGCGTGGCTGGCTACGTCTTCCCGTTCTCCAGCCCCAGTTCGGACAGGGCGGCGGCCAGGTCGGCGCGCAGCAGCGGCTTGGCCAGCATCGCGCTGACCCCGGCCGCCATGGCCGCGTCGCGTCCCAGCCCTTCGCTGAACCCGGAACACAGCACCACCGGCAGGTCGGGCCGCAGGGCGCGCACCTGCCGCGTCAGTTCGGTGCCGGTCATGCCGGGCATGGTCTGGTCGGTCACCACCAGCCGCCAGCTTGCCGGGTCCGCCCGGAAGCGCTCCAGCGCGTCGAGGGGATTGGACGTCATCACGGCCCGGTAGCCCAGCTTTTCCAGCATGGCCCCCATGATGGCCGCCAGCGGGGCCTCGTCGTCCACCACCAGCGCCGCGCCGCTGCCGCTGTGGGCGGAACCGGGCCCCGGCGCGGCCTCTTCGCCCGCCTGCGGGGCCAGCGGCAGCAACACCTCGAACTCCGTGCCCATCCCCACGGTGGACTGCACCGAAACGCAGCCGCCGTGCGCGGTGACGATGCCGTGCACCAGCGCAAGGCCCATGCCCGTGCCCTCGTCCGGCTTCTTGGTGGTGAAGAACGGGTCGAAGATGTTCTCCAGGATGTCCGCCGGAATGCCGTGCCCCGTGTCGCGCACGCGCAGCCGGGCATAGTCGCCGGGCGCGGGCAGCGAGCGGGCGGCGGCCTCGTCCTCGTCCAGTTCCACCGCGTCCAGCGCCAGTTGCAGCACCCCGCCCTGTTCCTTCATGGCGTGGGCCGCGTTGCCGCACAGGTTCATGATCACCTGCTGCAACTGGCTGAGGTTGGCCAGGACGGGGCCGGTGTCGGCCAGGTCCAGCCGGATGTCCACGTTGGCGGGCAGGGTGGCGCGCAGCAGGCGCACCGTCTCCTTGATGGGCGCGAGCAGGGGCAGCGGCAGGCGGGACGGCTCCTCCTGCCGGCTGAAGGTCAGGATCTGGCGGATCAGGTCGCGTGCGCGGCGGCCCGCGGCCAACACCTCGGACAGGCGGCGGTGCTGGGCGTCGCCGTCTTCGGTCTGGTCCAGGCTCATTTCCGTGTAGCCCATCATCACGCCAAGGATATTGTTGAAATCGTGGGCGATGCCCCCGGCCAGGGTGCCGATGGCCTCCATCTTCTGGGCCTGGCGCAGCCGGGCTTCCAGCTGCTTGCGGCTGCTGATGTCGTGGGCCACCAGCACCGTGCCCGGCGCGGACTCCTCGCGGCCGGTCTCGCCGTGGTGCTGGCCGTCGTACTGGCTGTCGGCGAGGTAGGGCGACAGGGTGACCAGAAAGTGCCCGCCAAGGCTGGGCAGGTACAGTTCCTGGGTGCGGCTTTCGCCCCAGGGCATGGCCCGGACGGCCGCGGACACGTTGTCGGGCATGACGGCCGCGCACATGTCGTCGGACATGACGGACGCGCCGAGCACCTCGTTGCAGTGGCGGCCCACCACGTCCCTGGGGTGCAGGCCCAGCAGCCGCCCCAGCGCCATGTTGCTGCGCCGCACCCGCTGGCCCGCGTCCATGATCATGATCACGTCGGGCACGCTGTCGAAGGTCTTCTCCCACTCCTGCTTGGCGCGGATGATCATGTTCTCCACGGCCTTGCGGCGGTCGATGTCCTCCACCGTGCCTTCGATGCCGGAAATTTCGCCGGTGGCGCCGCGCTGCACGCGGGCGTTCACCGAAATCCAGAAAGTGGACCCGTCGGCCCGCCGGGCCGTGGTCTCGAAGTCGCGCACCTCGCCTTCGTCGCGCAGGGTGTTCAGCATGCGGTCCAGGGTGGCCCGGTCCAGAAAGCCGCCCGGCAGCCAGCCGTCGGGCAGGGGACTATCGGGCAGAGCGTTGTTGGGGGCGACACCGGCTGCGCCGCCGGACCGGATGGCCGCGATCAGCGCGTCGGGAGAGGGGTAGCCGAACATATCGGCAAAGGCGGGGTTGGCGCTCGTCAGTTCGCCCCAAGGGCGGCAGCGGAAGATGCCGAGCACCGTGCCTTCCACCATGCCGCGCCACTGGCGGGCGTCGCGGTTTATCTCGCGCCAGTGCACCGAAAGGGTGCGCCGCCGTTCCGCCTCGCGCACCAGGCGCATGAAGGCCGGGCCAAGGTGCCAGTCGTCGTCGCAGAGCACCTCGTCGGCCCCTTCGCGCACGGCCTCCACGGCCGTTTCCTCGTCGGGGGCGGGGGTCACCAGCACGAAAGGCACGTCCTCGCGCACCCCGCGCACCAGCATCAGCACTTCCTGCCAGGTCATGCCGGGGGCCTCGGATTCGGCCACCACCATGTCCCACGGCTCTTCGGTGATCAGGCGCGAAAGCTCGGGCGGGGTCTCGGCCAGCATGTACGAGGGCTCCAGCCCGCAGGCCGCGAGGCGCGCCGCCAGCCCGCGCGCGAACTCCTCGGACTCCGAGACGATGAGCAGGCTGAGCCGCGCCGCGCCGTGCGCGGCAATATCCTGACCGGGCACGGCGCCCGGCGTGGGAGAGGACGCGGATGGCGGGGATGCGGGCATGGCTTCCCTGTGGGTGGAGGGCCCGTGGATGGCGGGCCCGTGGGTGGCGGAGTGGCCGCCGAGGGCGGCTTGCGCAAGGTGCGCGAGGGCGGCGGCCCGCCGGGCCGGACTCCGGCGCGCGGGGCCGGTATCGTCCGCGCTCTCCGCGTTGCCCGTGCTGTCTGACGGACAGTCCGGGTCCGCCGCGGGCTCCATGATAGCAGAACGGGCCACGCCCGCAAACCGGGGTGGCCCGTCATGCGCCGGGGTGAACGCTTCCGGCGCGGGAGGCGCGGCGGGCCGTGCCCCCGCCTCCGGCAGGCCGGGCGACCCGGAACCGGGTGCGCCCTGCCAGCCGGAGACGGCGACGACGTCGTGCGCCTCGGGCGCGCAGTGCAGCGAAAGCCCCAGGCGCGGGATCATTTGCAGATGGCCCAGGGTTCGTTGACCATGCGCTCGCGCCCGGTGACGGTCAGTTGCGCCGGCAGCAGCGAACCCACCAGCGGCGTCAGCGGCGCGTAGCGGTAGTCCACCTGCACCTCCACGGTCTGGCAGGGGTCGCCGCCGCTGTCTTCCTTGGCGGCGGCCGAGGTGCCGTTGGGGTAGCTGCGCACCAGGATGGTCACACCCGTGCCGGTGGAGCCGGACAGCACCTGGGTCAGGGGCCGGGCCGCGTCCTTGATCAGCGCCACCCGGTTGCCCGTGTCGTAGCCTTCGCCGGTGACGGCGAAGCGTGTCCCCACCTGCGCGGCCTTTTCCACGGTGGAGCGGGCGAAGAGGTTGTAGCCGAATTCCACAAGGCCGAAGAGCATGGCCAGCAGAACCGGCAGGACGAACGCCACCTCCAGCGAACTGACCCCGGCTTCACCGCGCCACAGGCGGAACGGCAGCATGCGGCATGCGCGCATCATAGTGTCCTCCCCGCCGCGCTAGCGCAGCAGCCGCCAGCCCAGTTGCCGGCCGATCTTCTTGAAGATTTCTTCAAGATCGTAGGCCGAGGGCGCGTTGTAGTAGTGGTCGGTGGTGCCCGCCTTGCTGGAGGCGATGGCCTTCATCAGGCTGATGTCCGTGGAGTCGGAATCTCCGTAGCGGATGGCGAATATCTCGATGCCCTTGTCCTTGGCGATCTGCGCCTCGCTCAGCATGGCCGCGTTCAGCTTGCCGCCGTTCTCGCAGTGGGTGGTCATGTCGAACATGCCGTAGTAGGCGTTGGTCCAGTAGGCGTTGGGCGTGTAGCTGAGCGCGTAGTTGCCGCCGCAGGTGCCGTCTTCCGTATCGCCGTCGGTGAGCACGATCATCACCTTGCGCATGTCCTTGTTGGACGAGCCCTGGGTGAACGGAGCCTCGGGGGTGAGCACGTGGCGTCCCCACTTGATGCCTTCCGAGATGACGGTGCCCGAGGCGTCGCCCTGGGCGTCCTGCCTGGCGATGGCGTTGACGATGGTGGCGCGGTCGCTGGTCAGGGCCTGCACGCGCGGAATGCTGCCGCAGGTGTTCTGCGGCACGTTGAGCGACGAATTCTTGGGCGTGCGGTACTTGGACTGTTTGTACTCCTCCAGTATCCACGTGGGCGCCAGGGTGCCGTCGGCGTTGCGGCAGCCGTCGGCCAGGCCGTCCACGCCCGCGGGCAGGTGCACCTTGCCCCGGAACGGCACCAGCCCCACCTTGACCGAGGTTTCCATGCCTTCGGGCATGATCAGTTCGGCAAGCTGGGTGGCGGCCGCGTTGGCCTGCTGGATGGCCGTGCCCTTCATGGAACCGGTGTTGTCGATGACGAAGACCACTTCCAGGTTGTTGTACCCGGCGGTGGCCTGGGCGCGCACCGTGGTGGAGCCGATGCCCAGGGCGCCCATGAAGATGGTGGCCACGTTGGCCTCGGCCTTCACGGTGACGCTGCGTTCCTCGGTGCCGGGGGTGACGCCCTTCAGTTGGGCCTCGGGGTAGTTGGCGGCCATGTATTCGTTCACGGCCCCCCTCACCAGCCCCTTGTCCAGTTGCGGGTCGTAGGGAAGTTGCAGGCTGCCCGCCAGCGCCGCCGCGTCCACGGCGCCCTGCAGGCGGTTGTGCGCGAGGTAGAGCATGCCCGAATCGATGCCGAGGCCCGCAAGGCCCAGCACCACGGGCAGCAGCACGGCCATCAGCATGGCCATGGACCCCCGCGTGCCGCGCCACAGGCCGCGCACGCGGGCGCGAAAACCGGCAGGCCGGGCCGGGTTACGGCGTGGGCATGCTGGTGCTTGCGGAAAACGTGTAGAGCGCGTCATGGGGGTCTCCGTTGTAGGGATTGCTCGTGAATACCGACTTGTAGGCATACTGCACGGTCACCGTGACCATCTGCTTGCCCGTGTCCTTGACGGCGGTGGCCGTCAGGGCGTTGGGATCCAGCATGGTGGCCATTGAGCGGACGAAGGGCTGCACGCCCGCCACGTCGTCGTTCATGACCACGTGGCGCGCGCCCGTGCGGCTGGCTTCGGTCAGGGCGGAGTAGGCGCGGATGGTGTTGCCTCCCTCCACCAGCACGTAGAGCAGCGCGGCGATGACCGGCAGCATCAGGGCCACTTCCAGCGCGGCAAGGCCGCGCTGGGCAAGCTCCCGCGACGGCGGAAGGCGGCGCAGTCCCCTGCGCGTTCCGCCGGGCGGTGCCGGTGGCGAGATGGCGCGTGTTTCGGACATGGTGTTCACTCCTTGATGATGGGCCGCCCCCCGGCGAATTCCATCAGCGGTGCCCCCAACGGACAATGGACGGGCGCGGCGCGTGGCGCGCCCGAAATTTTTCGCGGCGTCTACTTTCCGTCGCGCAGTTCGCCCTCGCGCACGGCGGCCGGGGTGGCGCGGGCCTTCAGCGGCACGGACGAAGGCGGCAGCGTCACCGGGGTGGCCACCCCGGGCGCGCCCTGCACGGCTCCGGCCCCTGTGGCCCCTGTAGCCCCGCTGAACCCGGCCGTGGGGTCCATTCCGGGACCGGCCATGGGCAGCGGCGCGGCGGTGGGCGAGGCCGGGCCCTGGCCCTGGGCGATGCGCGCGGCCAGGCGCGCGCGCTTCAGGTTTTCGGCGGCGCGGGCGTAGTAGCGCGGCTCCACTTCCAGGGCGCGTTGCAGGTGGTACAGGGCCAGGGCGTGCTCGCCCTGCTGCGAAAGGTACACGCCCAGGTTGTTGTGCGCGGCGGCCTCGCCCCCTGCGTTGCGGAACGCCTCGAAGGCTTCGTCGTAGCGGCCCAGGCGGCACAGCGACAGGCCCATGTTGTTCCACACCCGGTTGCCGGGCGCGCCGTAGGTGATGGCCGCGCGGAAATGGTCCACGGCGGCGGCGTCGTTGCCCAGCATGGCCTGCGCGATGCCCGCGTTGTTGTGCAGTTCGCCCGAGCGGGGCAGCAGTTCCAGCGCGCGCAGGTACAGGGCCAGCGCCTTGTCCGGGTGGCCCTGGTAGTTGTGGATGGCCCCCAGGTGGCTGGCCGCCCCCGCAAGGCGCGGGTCCAGCGCCAGCGCCCGCTCGAAGCGGGTTCCGGCCTCGGTGAGGTTGCCTTCGGCAAAGCTGAGCATGCCCGCCGTCTCCCAGGCCCGCGCGTTGTCCGGGGCCAGGGTGAGGGCGGCGTCGATGTCGGGCCGCGCCTCGGCGGCGGCGCCGCGCGCCACCAGCAGCGCGCCGCGCTGGTAGCGGGCCTCGGCCAGCCTGGGATCCAGCTGGCAGGCCCGGCTGAACTGTTCGAAGGCCAGTTCCGGCCGGTTCTGGGCAAGGTAGGCCATGCCGCGTTGCAGGTGTTCCTGGGCGTTCATGGCGTCGCCCTGCGGGGTGGGCTTCTCCCCTTCGCCGTCGTGCAGCAGGTCCTTGCCGCTGTGGTAGCGTTCCATCAGCGAAAGGTTGGAGCCACGGGTTGTCTGCTGCGCGCCGCAACCGGCAAGCAGCAGGGCGCAGAGCGCCAGCAGGGCGAGGGCGGAACGGGCGGCGGTGCGGGCGGTCATGGCGTTTTCCTTCGATGAACGCGGGCCCCATGATGGTCACGAACAGGGCCGGAAGAATGCAGAACACCAGCGGGAACAGCAGCTTCACCGGCATCTTGGCGGCGATTTCCTCGGCCCGCTGGAAGCGCGTGGTGCGCATGGTGTCGGAATAGACGCGCAACGTGCTGGAAACGCTGGTGCCGAAGGCGTCGGCCTGCACGATGAGCGTGACCAGGCTGTTCACGTCTTCCAGGGCCACGCGCGCGGCCAGGTTCTTCAGGGCTTCCGCGCGCGACTTGCCCGCGCGCAGTTCCAGGATGACCAGGTTCAGTTCTTCGGCCAGCACCGGGTTGGTGGCCGCCATTTCGCGGGCCACGCGGGCGAAGGCCTGGTCCAGGCCCATGCCCGCCTCCACGCAGACCACCAGCAGGTCCAGCGCGTCGGGCAGCGAGTTGGTGATGTCCAGCCTGCGGGCCTTGATGCGCCGCGAAAGCCACACGTTGGGAGCGTACAGGCCCACCACCGCCGGGCAGATGAACAGCAGCGCCACCATGCCCAGGGGGATGTCGTCGCCCGCCAGCAGGCGGATCACCAGCCCCAGCAGCAGGCCGCAGAGGGTCAGCCCGGCCTTGACGCCCCAGAACACCAGCGGCGCGCGGCGGTTGCGGTAGCCCGCGCGCACCAGGGCCATGCCCGCCTCGTTCAGTTCGTCGTCGCCGTCCTTGACCACCTTGCGGCCCACCCGTTCGGCCACCGCGTTCAGGGCGCCCTTCAGGGAGGCAAGGGGCGAATCGGGCAGGGCCGGGGCGGCTGCGGCCACGGCGCGCGCGCCCCCGGCGTGCCGGGCAAGGCGTGTGTGCATGCGCTGCACCCGCTGGCGGCTGCCGAACACGCCGCGCAGGGCCTGCGCGGCCAGCAGCACCGCGCCGGAGGCCAGCACGGCGGCCAGCAGGGGGAGCATGGTTTCGTCAAGTGGCATGGCGTTTCTCGTAGGGGCTGTTTCCGGCGTAGGTTTTTCGTTCGTTGGCAAGGAAAACGAGCCTGCCATGAGGGAGTATGCCTTAGCCGTTAGGTGAGCGAAGCGAACCTTACGGATGAGGACCGCAGCGCGCTCTTATCGTATTTGACCGAAATGGCAGGCGAAGTTTGACGCCGCCAACGGGCGAAAGAACAAGTTGGAAACAGCCCCTATACCCGGATGGTGGTCATGCGCTTGAGCGCAACGCCGCCGATGGCCATCTGGAACAGCGAGGCGGTGAGCAGCATGTTGCCCTCGGGCGTGGCGTACAGCGCGCTCATGAACTCGGGGTTCAGCAGGTTGATGATGAACCCGATGCCGAAGGGCAGCACGAACAGGATCCACGCGGTCAGGCGGCCTTCGGCAGAAAGCACGCGCACCCGGCCCGCCAGCTTGAACCGCTCGCGGATCAGCCGGGCGATGTTGGTGACGATTTCCGCCAGGTTGCCGCCGGTTTCGCGCTGGATGTTCACCGACACCACGAAGAATTTCAGGTCCGGGCAGTCCACGCGGCGGGTCAGGTTGTGCAGGGCCGCGTCCGCCGGGATGCCGAAGTTGATCTCGTCCAGGGTCTTCTGGAATTCCGGGCCGATGGGGTCCGCGAACTCGTCGGCCACCATGCGCATGCCCTGGTTGAAGGCGTGCCCCGCCTTCAGCGCGCGGGCGATGAGGTCCAGCGCGTCGGGCAACTGGCGCTGGAAGCGGCCCATGCGGGCGTCGCGCTTGCGCTGCACCCACATGAAGGGCGCGTAGCCCAGCGCCAGCGGCGGAACCACCAGCAGGAACAGGTTGTCCACCAGCAGGTGCATGACCAGGAAGCACGAGGCCGCGCCCAGCACGGAAGCCAGCAGCAGCACGCCCAGGGTGGCCCGCACCTGCGCCTGCTCCAGCGCGAGGTCCATCTGCTTCGTCCACGACTGGGCGGCCAGCGCGCGGTGCAGCCAGTCCACGTCGGACAGGGCGCGGCGGCGTTCCAGGTCCACCCGGTCCTGCTCGTTTTTCGCCCGCAGCAGGTTTTCCATGCGCCGTCCCACGCGCTGCGCCGTGGCGCGGCGGCGGCCGTAGGCCAGGTCCAGCACGCCCATGACGAACACGAACATGGCGATGACCGAGAGTACGGCGATGACGAGCATCATGGCGAAATCCCTTTCCGTTCAGGCTGCCGCGCCTACTGCGACAGGCTGGGGTCGAACAGCGCGCCGCCGAGTTCGATGCCCATGGCGGCCAGGCGCGGGGCGAAGCGCGGCCGGATGCCGCCGGAGCGGAACCGCCCCTGCACCTTGCCGTCCCCGTCCACGCCGGTCTGTTCGAAGGTGAAGATGTCCTGCATGGTGATGGCGTCGCCTTCCATGCCGGTGATTTCCGAAAGGCTGGTCATCTTGCGCGAGCCGTCGGCCAGGCGCGAGACCTGGATGATCACGTCCACGGCGGACGAGATGTACCGCTTCAGCGACAGGGTGCCGATGTTCAGCCCGGCCATGGCCACCATGGTTTCCAGGCGCATCAGGCAGTCGCGCGGGGTGTTGGCGTGGATGGTGGTCAGCGAGCCGTCGTGGCCGGTGTTCATGGCCTGGAGCATGTCCAGCACCTCGCCGCTGCGCACTTCGCCCACGATGATGCGGTCGGGCCGCATGCGCAGGCAGTTCTTGACCAGGTCGCGCGCGGTGACCTCGCCGTGGCCCTCGATGTTGGCGGGCCGGGTTTCCAGCCGCACCACGTGGTCCTGCTTGAGTTGCAGTTCCGCCGCGTCCTCGATGGTCACGATGCGCTCGTCGTGCGGCACGAAGCGCGACAGGCAGTTGAGCATGGTGGTCTTGCCCGAGCCGGTGCCGCCGGAAACGATGATGTTCAGCCGCGCCTTGACGATGCCGCGCAGCACTTCGCCCATTTCCGGGGTCAGCGCGCCGAAGCGGATCAGGTCTTCCAGTTCCAGCGGGTCCTTGGAAAAGCGGCGGATGGACAGGCTGGGGCCGTCCAGCGCCAGCGGCGGGATGATGGCGTTGACGCGCGAGCCGTCGGCCAGGCGGGCGTCCACCATGGGCGAGGCTTCGTCCACGCGGCGGCCGATGCGGGCCACGATGCGGTCGATGATCTTGCGCAGGTGGTCGTCGTCCAGGAAGCGGGTGTTGACCTTCAGCAGCTTGCCGCGCCGCTCCACGTAGATCATGCGGTGGTTGTTGACGAGGATGTCGTTGACCGTGGGGTCGCGCAGCAGCGGTTCCAGCGGGCCGAGGCCCATGACCTCGTCGCGGATGTCCTCGACGATCCGGCGTTGTTCCTGGGCGTTGAGGGGGGCCTGCCGGAACTCCTCGCGCAGCAGCTTTTCCACCAGCCGGGCGATTTCGGCGGCCAGGCGGTCGGGCGGCAGCGATTCGGCGGCGGCCAGGTCCATCATGTCCAGCAGGCGGTCCTGCAACCGGGCGCGCAGTTCATAGTAGTGGTCGCCGTGCAGGGTCAGGGTGGTCACGTCGCAGACCTGCTCCGCGTGGGCGGGCCGGGCGGCGGGGCGGGCCATGGGCCGGGCCTTGCCGGGCTGGGCGG
>JALHHV010000217.1:0-2616 GCA_022837365.1 Desulfovibrio sp.
GGGACGCGGTCCATGGAGTTCACATGGCGCTGGAAATAGAAATCAAGTTCCCCGATGCGGACCTTGCCGCGCTTCGCCGCGCATTGCAAGCGCTGGGCGCCGCCGGTGGCGTCCCGTACCTTGAATGCAACCGGGTATACGACACCCCCGGCCGTGCCCTGCGCGCCGCCGATACCCTGTTGCGGCTGCGCACCAAGGACGGACCGGACCTGCGCGCCGCCGTGCTGACCATGAAGCGCCCGCCGGACGCTGGTGATGCGGGGGATGCCGGGGCCGCTCCCTTTCCTGATGACGTGAAGGTGTGGGACGAGGTGCAGACCGGGGTGGACGACGCCGACGCCGTGCACCGCATGCTGGCCGGCCTGGGCTACGGCGTGGCCTTCGGCTACGACAAGGTGCGCGAGGTGTGGCATCTGGACGGGGTGCACGTGTGCCTCGACACCATGCCCTTCGGCCCGGTGGCGGAACTGGAGGGCGACCGCGAGGCCATCATGGCCGTGGCCGCCCGGCTCGGCCTTGACAGGGCGCGCGCATCCACCGCAACCTATCACGACCTGAACCGCCAGTGGCGCGCCGCGCGCGGACTGCCCCCGTCGGAGGACTTCACCTTCGATGCGGCAGGGCTGGCCGCCGCCCGCCGGATGGTCTTCGAGAGCGGGGGGAATGGGGGAAGCGGGGAGAGCGGGGACGGCCCCACCAGCACGGAATGATCCGGCAACGTCCCCAGTTGGCCGTCATCCCGCGCGCCCCTCGACAGCGGGCGGCGCGATGTTAGTATAAGGGCGTGCCCGCGCCCGGCCCGCGTCACCCCGTGCGCATTACCCGCATTCCGAAGGGGCATGACGGGACACGGCCGCCGCAGGACACCCGGAAACAGCGAAACGAGCACCCATGAACACCCATTTCGACGCGTATCGTTTCCCGGCCGTTCCGGCCCGCATGGCCGGTCCATCGGGGCCGTCCTATCCACCGGGTCCGCCCTATCCACCGGACCCGTCAGGCCCATCGGGCCCGCCGGACATGCCGGATGGCGGCCGGGACACGGAACTCCTCATCGAGGACGAGGTGCGCGAGCCCCGGATGTTCCGGGTGCTTCTGCACAACGACGACTACACGACCATGGAGTTCGTGGTGTCGATTCTGGTCGAGGTGTTCCGCAGAACGCCCGACGAGGCGACGCGCATCATGCTGGCCGTCCACGAGAAGGGCGTCGGCGAATGCGGGGTGTACACGGCGGAGGTGGCCGAAACCAAGGTCGCCCTCGTGCATGCCCGAGCCCGGCGCGAAGGCTACCCACTGCGCTGCACCCTCGAAGAGGTATGACATGATCGGAAGACGCCTTGAAGCAGCGCTTACCGCCGCCGTCAACGACGTGCGGACGCGCAACCACGAGTTCCTGACGCTGGAGCACCTGCTCTACGCCATCTCCGGCGAGGAGGCGGGCAAATCCATCCTCGAATCCGTCGGGGTGGACGTGAAGGCCCTGCGCCTGCGCCTGGAAACCTTTTTCGCCACCCACCTGGAACCGCTGCCCGCCGACACCCCCACCGAAGTGGTGCAGACCCTGGGTGTGCAGCGCGTGTTGCAGCGGGCCATCCGCCACATGCAGTCGGCGGGCAAGGCCGCCGTGGAAATCGGCGACGTGCTGGCCGCCATATTCGAGGAAGACGACGCCTACGCCACCTATTTCCTGAAATCGCAGGGGGTGACCCGGCTGGACGTGTTGCAGCACATCTCGCACGGCATGCCCGAGGGCGGAGAGGGGGACGGCTCCGGCGACGCCGACGGCGAGGAGGGCGCGTCCGATTCGCCGCGCATCGACGCGCTGGAAAAGTTCACCGTGGACCTTACCGCCCGCGCCCGCGACGGCCGCATCGACCCGCTCATCGGGCGGGCCAGGGAACTGGAGCGGACCATCCAGGTGCTGGCCCGGCGGCGCAAGAACAACCCGCTGTACGTGGGCGACCCCGGCGTAGGCAAGACCGCCATCGCCGAAGGGCTGGCCCTGCGCGTGGCGCGCGGCGACGTGCCCGGGGAATTCCGCGACGTGCGCATCTTCGCCCTGGACATGGGCGCGCTGCTGGCGGGCACCAAGTACCGGGGCGACTTCGAGCAGCGGCTGAAGGGCGTCATCACCGACCTCGGCAAGGTGCCGGGGGCCATCCTGTTCATCGACGAAATCCACACCATCGTGGGCGCGGGCTCGACCAGCGGCGGCTCCATGGATGCCTCCAACATCCTCAAGCCCGTGCTGGCCGACGGCAGCATCCGCTGCATCGGGTCCACCACCTACGAGGAGTACCGCAACCACTTCGAGAAGGACCGCGCCCTGTCGCGCCGCTTCCAGAAGATCGACGTGCAGGAACCCTCGCAGGACGAATGCGTGGACATCCTCAAGGGCCTGCGGCCCTACTACGAGGACCACCACAAGGTGCGCTACACGCTGCCCGCCCTGCGCGCCGCCGTGGAGCTTTCCGCCCGGTACATCACCGAACGGCTGCTGCCGGACAAGGCCATCGACGTGCTGGACGAGGCGGGCGCGGCGGCCCGGCTGCGGCGAGCCGGTTATGGAGGTCGTGCGGCTTCGGCCTCGGACGCCGCCATCGGCGTGAAGGA
>JALHHV010000217.1:2678-6488 GCA_022837365.1 Desulfovibrio sp.
CTGGCCGAGGTCATGGGCATCGGCTTCGTGCGCTACGACATGAGCGAGTACATGGAAAAGCATTCCGTGTCCCGGCTCATCGGCGCGCCCCCCGGCTACGTGGGGTTCGACCAGGGCGGCCTGCTGACCGAGGCCATCCGCAAGCAGCCGTACACCGTGCTGCTGCTGGACGAAATCGAAAAGGCCCACCCGGACATCTTCAACATCCTGCTCCAGGTCATGGACTACGCCACGCTCACCGACAACACCGGGCGCAAGGCGGACTTCCGCAACGTGGTGCTGATCATGACCTCCAACGCGGGCGTGCGCGAGATGAGCGCGCCGTCCATCGGCTTCGGCGCAACGGCGCAGGAAGACGTGGCGGGCAAGGGCCGCAAGGCCGTGGAGAACATGTTCAGCCCGGAATTCCGCAACCGCCTCGACGCCATGGTGCCCTTCGCCGGGCTGACCACCCCGGTCATGGAACGCATCGTGGACAAGTTCGTGCTGGAACTGGAAGCCGGGCTCAAGGACCGCCGCGTGCGCCTGGAACTGACCCCGGCGGCCCGCGCGCGCCTGGCCGAGAAGGGCTTCGAGCCCTCCTTCGGGGCGCGCCCGCTGCGCCGGGTCATCCGCACCGCGCTGGAGGACGAACTGGCCCGCGAGGTGTTGTTCGGCAAGCTGCGCAAGGGCGGCACGGCCATCGTGGACGTGGCCGCGCCGGAGGCGGCAGCCGCACCCGCCAGGCCCGCCCGCAAGGGGAAGGCCAAGGGCGCGGCGAAGGATCCCGCGCTGCCAGCCGTGGCCGCTGACGCGGCTGGCGCCACCCCGCCCGCCGCCCAGCAGGGCCTTGCCGGGCTGGGGCTGGTGTTCCGTTACGAGCCGCTTGGCGGCGACGGCGCCGCCACCGAAAAATGAACGTGCGCGTGCTGGGCCGGATGACCGGGGACGGTTCCGACTTCCCCGATCCGGCCGCCGCGCCGCCCGAAGGGCTGCTGGCCGTGGGGGGCGATCTTTCGCCCGCCCGGCTGGCGGCCGCCTACATGCGCGGCATCTTTCCGTGGTACGACAGGGGCACGCCCATCCTGTGGTGGTCGCCCGACCCGCGCTGTGCGCTGCTGCCGGACGAACTGCACGTGCCGCGCAGCCTGGCGCGGCGCATCCGCGCGGACTCCTTCGAGGTCACCTTCGACAAGGCGTTCGCGCTGGTCATCCGGCGCTGCGCGGCCACCCCCCGGCAGGGGCAGCGCGACACCTGGCTGGTGCCCGCCATGATCAACGCCTACGAGGCGTTGCACCGTCTGGGCATGGCCCATTCGGCGGAAGCGTGGCAGGGCGGCAGGCTGGTGGGCGGGCTGTACGGCGTGGCCCTGGGCGGGGTGTTCTACGGCGAATCCATGTTCCACCTCGCGCCCGAAGCCTCCAAGGTGGCCTTCACCTGGCTGGCCGCGTGGCTGCGCCATGCGGGCTGCACCCTCATCGACTGCCAGCAGACCACCCCGCACATGGTGCGTTTTGGCGCGCGGGAACTGCCCCGTCCCGAATTCCTGGCCCGGCTGGCGGAAGGGCTGCGCGGCGCGCTGCGCCTGGCCGACGGCAGCGAGGCGCGCTGTCCGGACGTTTCCGCGCTGCCCGCGCGCCCGCTGATGCCGGGACCGCAGGCCCCGTGGATACTTCCGCCGGACGCGAAACCGGCCGGGTACTGGCGCGTCCCGGCCGGTTTTCGGCCCCTGTAGCGGGGGAAAGACGGCCCGAGCCGCGCAGCCCCGTGGCGCGTTGCGGCGGGGCGGGTTATTCCTGCTCGTGCACCAGCGGTTCGTGCTGGGCCAGGTCGTAGAAGCCGCGAATGGCGAAGGGCAGCGGGTAGCGGGGCACCTCGTCGAAGCGGATGACCCCCATGGTCTTGCCTTCCGGCAGGGCGGAGAAGGGCACCACCCCGCGCGGCACCGGCAGTTGCAGCGGGCAGGCGATGATGCAGGTCAGCCGGTCGGCGTAGCGTTGCGAAAGGTAGGCCACCACCGCGTCGCGCTCCGCTTCGGTAAAGGCTTCCAGCACCGTGCGCAGGGCGTCGGTTTCCGCCTCGAGGCCGGTCAGGTCGTCGGCGCCCGGTGTGTTCGGTCCGCCCGGTTCCAGCGGCGCGCCCACCAGGCCGGGCACGGCGCGCAGGGCGGCCAGGCCGTCGGCCGCCTCGGCCTCTGCGGCCAGCCGGAAAAGGTGGGCCTGTACGTTGCGCCGCCCCTTGAAGGTGCGGATGGTGACGGATATGACGTGGATGCGCGCCACCGGGGGCGTGCCTTCCACGGGAATGACGTTCAGTTCCATGCGGGCTCCATGCGTGGTTCCGGGCGGGCCGCCCGTGCGGGACACCCCCGCGCCGGGCAACGGGCCGTGCCGCTTCCGGATTTTCTAGACCATCTTTCCGGCGGATGGAAGGGGGCGGTTGCCGCCGGAACGGCCCCGCTTCGCCGACGGCGGCGGGCATGGCCCGCGCAACCGTGAACGCAGCAAGGAAAGCACACCGGCCCGCCAGCGGGCCACGGATATCCACATGACCCAATCCCCGTTCATCCTGCGCACCGAGTACGAACCGCGCGGCGACCAGCCCGAAGCCATCGACCAGATCGTCTCCAGCATCGAGGCGGGCGTGACGGACCAGGTGCTGCTGGGCGTCACCGGCTCGGGCAAGACCTTCACCATGGCCCAGGTCATCGCCCGCTGCGGCAGGCCCGCCCTGGTGCTGGCCCCCAACAAGACCCTGGCCGCCCAGCTGTACAACGAGTTCCGCCAGCTGTTCCCGGAGAACGCGGTGGAATACTTCGTCAGCTATTACGACTACTACCAGCCGGAAGCCTACGTGCCCGCGTCGGACACGTACATCGAGAAGGATTCGTCCATCAACGACAACATCGACAAGCTGCGCCACGCGGCCACCCACGCGCTGCTCACCCGGCGCGACGTGGTCATCGTGGCCTCGGTGTCGTGCATCTACGGCCTGGGCTCGCCGGAATACTACGCCAAGCTGGTCATCCCCGTGGAAACCGGGCAGCGGCTGTCCATGGACGCGCTGATCACCCGGCTGGTGGAGGTGCAGTACGAACGCAACGATTACGACTTCCATCGCGGCACCTTCCGGGTGCGCGGCGACGTGCTGGAAATCATTCCCGCCTACCACCACGAGCGGGCGCTGCGCATCGAGTTCTTCGGCGACGACATCGACGCCATCAGCGAGATCGACCCGCTCACCGGCGAGGCGCTGGCCTCCGTGGGCAAAACAGTCATCTACCCCGCCAGCCACTACGTGTCCGACCGCGACAACCTGGTGCGCGCCATTTCCGACATCCGCGACGAACTGGGCGAACGCCTGCGCGAACTGAAGGGCGGCAACCGGCTGGTGGAGGCGCAGCGGCTGGAGCAGCGCACCATGCTCGACCTCGAAATGATGGAGGAAATGGGCTACTGCAACGGGGTGGAGAACTATTCGCGCCATCTGGACGGCCGCAAGGCCGGGGACCCGCCCTCGTGCCTGCTGGACTACTTTCCCGACGACTTCCTGCTGTTCGTGGACGAATCGCACATCACGGTCTCGCAGGTGGGGGCCATGTACAAGGGCGACCGCTCGCGCAAGTCCACCCTGGTGGATTACGGGTTCCGCCTGCCCTCGGCGCTGGACAACCGGCCGCTGGAATTCCACGAATTCCTGGCCCGGCTGAACCAGACCGTGTACGTTTCGGCCACGCCGGGCAAGTGGGAACTGGACCGCTCGCAGGGCATCGTGGCCGAGCAGATCATCCGGCCCACGGGCCTCGTGGACCCCATCGTGGAGGTGCGGCC
>JALHHV010000217.1:6527-7130 GCA_022837365.1 Desulfovibrio sp.
AACGAGATGGGCGTGGCCGCGCGCTACCTGCATTCCGACATCGACACCATGGAACGCATGGCCATCATCCAGGCGTTGCGCCGCAAGGAATTCGACGTGCTGGTGGGCATCAACCTGCTGCGTGAAGGTCTTGATATCCCGGAAGTTTCTCTGGTATCCATACTCGATGCGGACAAGGAGGGCTTCCTGCGCTCCACGGGCTCGCTCATCCAGACCTTCGGCCGCGCGGCGCGCAACGTGGAAGGCCGGGTGCTCATGTACGCGGACGTGGTGACCCGCTCCATGCAGGCCGCCATGGACGAGACGGCGCGGCGGCGCGAGAAGCAGACCGGATACAACGAGGCGCACCACATCACGCCCGCCACCATCCGCAAGGCGGTGGAAACGCCCTTTGACGCCATCTACGCCGAGGCGGCCGAGGCCAAAGGCCGCAAGGGCAAGGGGCGCAAGGGCGCGGCGCAGGCGGCGGAAACCTTTGCCCCGTGGAGCGCGGACCCGCACGAACTGGCGAAACAGATCCAGCAACTGGAACGCGACATGCGCGAGGCCGCCAAGGAACTGGAATTCGAGCGAGCGGCGGAACTGCGCGACCGCATCCGGCTG
>JALHHV010000218.1 GCA_022837365.1 Desulfovibrio sp.
GTACGGGAGGATACCGAAATGATACCGGAAACAATGTTCGAAGTGCTGAAGAACGAAGGGGTTGTGGCCATCGCCACCCAGGGCGAGGACGGGCCGCATCTCGTCAACACCTGGAACAGTTATCTGAAGGTGCTGGACGGCGCCCGCATCGTCGTGCCCGTGGGCGGCATGCGCAAGACCGAGGCCAATGTCTCCCGCGACGCCCGGGTACTGATGACCCTGGGCAGCCGCAAGGTGGCGGGCCGCAACGGCCCGGGAACGGGCTTCCTGATCCGGGGCACGGCGGCCTTTCGTACCGATGGTCCGGAATTCGAGGCCATCGCCCGGTTCAAGTGGGCCCGCGCGGCCTTGGTGATCACCGTGGCGTCGGTGGAGCAGACCCTGTAGGCCCGTCCGGGCGGGCGCGTCCGGGCTCCGGCCGCATGCGGCCACGGTTCGGGCGCTCCCCGGCAACCGCTCCGGGGCGTCATTGTGAACAGGGTGAACAGGGGTGAACAGGGGCGAACAGGGGCGGCCCGCCTTGCGTGCGGACCGCCCCTGCGTGGCGTCGGCGTGTGGCGCGGCCGTATCGCCGCGCGTTACTTGGCGGCCTCGATGAGCGCCAGACAGCGCTTGGCCAGGGCCGTGACCTCGGGCTTGGAAATCTGGTCGTCCGCGCCCACGGAATCGCCCTTGTGGCGCAGCTTGTCGGTGATCAGCGACGAGAACAGCACCACCGGCAGGTTCTTCAGCGCCGGGTCCTCCTTGACCTGCTTGCACAGGTTGTGGCCGTCCATGCTGGGCATCTCGATGTCCGAAACCAGCACCTGCACGTAGTCGGTGACGGGGCGCGCGTCCTGCTCTGCCTTGCGCTTGATTTCGACCAGCCGTTCCCACGCCTCGCGGCCGTTGTTCACGGCCTCCACCTCGAAGTTGGCCTTCTGCATCAGGTCCTTCAGCATTTCGCGGATCAGGCCCGAGTCGTCGGCGATGAGGGCGCGGTAGCGGGTGTTGGCCGACCAGTCCACGGCCTCGTCCAGGCGCAGGCCCAGTTGCGGGTTCAGGTCGGCCACGATCTTCTCCAGGTCCAGGATGAAGATGATCCGCCCTTCCAGCTTGACCACGCCGGTGATGGAATTGTTGGACAGCGCCGCCACGTAGCGGTTGGGCGGCTCCACCTCTTCCCAGCTGATGCGGTGGATGCGGTTGACGCCGGACACCATGAACGCCGTGGTCACGTTGTTGAATTCGGTGACGATGACCTTGGGCGGCTCGCTTTCCGCGCGCTGCTTGCCCAGCCATTGGCTAAGGTCCACCAGCGGGATGATGTGCGAGCGCAGGTTGAACGCCCCCAGCACCGAGGGGTGCTGCACCTCGGGCAGTCCCGTGACCTTGGGCATGCGGATGATTTCCAGCACCTTGGCCACGTTGACCCCGTAATAGCCCCGGTAATTGGGGGTGGCGGGGTCGGTGGAGCTTTCCTCGAGGTGGAATTCCACGATCTCGAGTTCGTTGGTCCCGGCTTCGAGCAGGATGTTGGTCTGGGACATGGTCCCCCCCTTGTACGGTGCGTCTCTTGGTATTCACGTAGGGCTGTTTCCAAAGCAGGATTTTCGCCCGTTGACGAGGAAAACGAGCCTGCCGTGAAGGAATATACTCTTATCGTATTTGACTGAGCCTTAGCCGTTAGACGAGCGCACAGCGCGAGTCTTGCCCTAGCCGTTAGGTGAGCCTGCGAACCTTACGGATAGGGACCGCAACGCGCGGATAAGGACAGCAACGCTACGGCGGGCGAAGTTTGACGCGGTCAACGGGCGAAAGGACGCTTTGGAACAGTCCTACAAAGATTCCAGGAATCGTTGGACGGCGTCAATAAGACTTTTCGGCGTGGAAGCCCCGGCCGTTAGCCCGATGACCGATTTTTTCCGCAATTCGTCCACAGGCAGCTGATCCACCGTCTCCACGTGCACGGTGAACACCCCCTGGGCGCGGGCCACGTCGGCCAGACGCCGGGTGTTGCCGCTGTCGAAGCCGCCCACCACCACCATGGCCTCCACCCGGCGGGCGATGTCCACGGCCTCCTGCTGGCGCTTGCGCGTGGCGTCGCAGATGGTCTGCAACACGGGAATCTCGCGGCCCAGGCGCTGGCGCAGCCAGGCCACCACGTCCTCGAAGGCCGCGCGGTCCTGGGTGGTCTGGGCGGCCAGGAAGTAGGCCACGCCGTCGCGCAGGGGCAGCCCCTTCAGTTCGTCCAGCGAGCCGAAGACCATGGCCCCTTCCCCGGCGTAGGACAAAAGGCCGCGCACCTCGGGGTGGTCGGCCTCGCCGAACAGCAGCAGGGCGCCGCCCCGGCCGCGCTCCTCGGCAATGCCCAACTGGGCGCGCTTGACCTTGGGACAGGTGGCGTCCACCACCGACGCGCCGGTGGCCTTCAGGGCCGCCTCCTCGGCCACGGGAATGCCGTGGGCGCGGATGACCACGCGCTGGCCGGGAGCCACCTGCGCGGTGTCGCGCAGGCAGCGCACCCCGCGCCCCTCGTAGTGGGCCATGACCTGCGGGTTGTGGATGATGGGGCCCAGCGTGGCGATGGGCGCGTTGCTTTCGGTCACCTCGCGGTCCAGCTTGCGCAGGGCCAGGCTGACCCCCATGCAGAAGCCCGCCGTGCGGGCGCGGATGATCTTCATGGCCGGGCCTCTCCATGGGGATCGGTTGTGGCCGCACCGGCGCTGCCGCCGTCTTCGGCGAACGCCTGCGGGGTAAGGTGGGTTTCCAGCAGTTCTTCCAGCAGGTCCCGGTCCAGACACGAGGCCAGCCGGTTGCGCAGCGCCCGCACGCCGGGAATGTGGCGCACGTAGCGCGGCACGAAGGTGCGCATCTTGAGCAGGGCGGTGCGCTCGCCGGAATGGGCCAGGGCCAGTTCCAGGTGGCGGCGGATGAGCGCCTTCAGCCGGTCCGCGTCGGGCGGCGGGGGTTGGCCCCCGGCCAGCAGCACGCGGTATTCGTCGAAGACGGCGGGGTTGTTCATGGCCCCGCGCGCGAACATCACCGTGGCCACGCCCGTCTCGCGCACGCAGCGCACCGCGTCGGCCGCCGTGAACAGGTCGCCGCTGGCGATGACCGGGATGGACAGCGCGGCCGCAAGCTCGCGCAGGGCGCTCCGGCGCGCCTCGCCCGAAAAGCCCTGCCGGGCGAAGCGGGGGTGCAGGGTGATCCACCCCGCGCCCGCGTCCTGCAACCGCAGGGCCATCTCGCGCCAGGTCTCCTCGCCCGCCTGCCAGCCCAGGCGCATCTTGAAGCCCACCCGGCCTTCCCCGGCCACCTCGACCATGGCCCGGGCCACGGCCAGGGCGTTGTCCATGTCGCGCGACATGGCCGAGCCGCAGCCCGTCTTGACCACCTTGGGCACCGAGCATCCCATGTTCAGGTCGAACCAGCGAAAGCCCTGTTCCATGAGCCCCGGCATGACCCGGCGCATGATCTCCGCGTCGGCCCCGAACAGTTGCAGGATGAGGGGGGCATCCTGTTGCGTGGTGGCCAGCAGGTCGCGCGTGCCGGGGCTGTGGTACAGCAGCCCCTTGGCGCTGACCATTTCGGTGCAGCAGGCGGCTGCGCCGTGCTCGCGGCACAGCAGGCGGAAGGGCAGGTCGGAATACCCGGCCAGGGGGGCCAGCCACGGGGCGTCGGGCCGCAGGGGCGGCGCGGCGGCGAGATGGGAGGCGGCGGAGGCGGTGTCGGTCATGCGTCGTGCGGGTCGGGGTGGACGGTTTGGGGTGAACGGGAACGGAGAGGGTCTTGTACGCCTCCGGCGGGCGGGGGGCAACGGCGGGGGGCAACGCTCCCCCCACACGTTACGGGGAGGCGGAGCCGTCGATACCCCGGCGTCAGGCCAGCAGGCCGGACCCCCCGTGCAGCGCGGCCAGCAGCAGGCCCAGCGGGTCGGACGGTCCGGCGGGCAGGGGGCCGGTGGACAGCAGGGCCGTTTCAAGGGGCGCGGACAAGGCGGACAGCAGCGGTTCCGGCAGCGCGCCGATGCCGCCGGGATGCTCCGCCATGACCCGGAAGGCCAGGCGCGCCGGAGCCTCCGGGGTGGCGGCCCGCAGCAGGCCGTGCAGCAGGAAGCGGCCGGGGAAGGGAA
>JALHHV010000589.1 GCA_022837365.1 Desulfovibrio sp.
GCACGTGCACCGCGCGGGCTGGCCCCAGCCGGAACTGCTGCGCCCCCTGCGCACGGCCTTCCGCCAGGCGTCCGCCGCCACGCATCCTCCCGGCACGGGTGCTGTCGCGCCCCGGCGTCTGCCCGCCATCGTGGAAACCAACGTCTTCGGACGGCACGACCCTTCCCCGTCGGGCCGATTCATCGACGTCACCCTGTTCGTGTCCCGCTTCTGCGCCGAACGCTTCGCCCGCGTGCAGGGCATCCCCGCCGTGCCCCCGCGCTGGCGGGTGCTGTACAATCCCGTGGACACGGCGCTGTTCGCCCGGCTGACCCCGGACCCGGCGGACCCCGCCGCGCGCGATTACTCCCGCCCCGTCTTGGGCCGCCTGTCCCGGCCGGACCCCGGCAAGTGGTCGTCGCTGGCCCTGCACATCCTGCCCGTGCTGCGCCGCGAGATGCCCCACTTCCGCTACGACGTCATCGGCGGCACCCCGGATGCGGAACGCTACGTGCGCGAGCACGGCCTTGCGGACAACGTGCGCTTTCTGCCGCCGGTGCGCGACGACGCGGAACCGGGTTTTTCAACGAACTTTCCCTGCTGGCCCACGCCAACGACACCGGCGAGAGCTTCGGCCTAGCCATCGCGGAGGCCATGGCCGCCGGGCTGCCCGTGGTCACCCATCCCTGCCCCGGCCTGCGCGACAACGCCCAACTGGAACTGGTGGAGCACGGCGTCACCGGGCTGGTGGCCGACACGGTGGAGGATTACGCCCAGGCGGTGCTGCATCTGCTGCGTCACCCGGAGACGGCCCGGCGCATGGGCGAGGCCGGGCGGCGCAAGGCCGCCGCGCTGTTCGACGCCGACGCCCAGGCCCGCGCGCTGGAAGCGCTGTACGACGAATTGTGCCCGCTGGAACTGGCGGCGGGGGAGGCTTCATGAGCGACGCGCCCGCTACCTCCTCGCCCGCCATGTCCCCGCCGGACGCCGCCGACGCCCTGCTGGCGGCCTACACCCGCGCGGTG
>JALHHV010000219.1:0-4091 GCA_022837365.1 Desulfovibrio sp.
CGCTTTACTCAGGCCGAAGCCCTTTCACGCACGACTTGCATGTGTTAGGCACGCCGCCAGCGTTCAATCTGAGCCAGAATCAAACTCTCCAGTTGAAAACTGAAGTCGCACGGACGCACCGTAATTGGCGCACCCGCACGATTGATTATATCGTAAAGGCTGATTCCTTCCCGACTCGCTATTTACTTGTCAAAGAACCATGGCCTGTTCAGACCGCCGGCCGGGCCAGTGCCCGAGCCTCTCCGCCGTGCACGTTGAACGTGCGGGCGGACTTTCAGATATGCTCCTTTCGGAGACATCCGTCAACACCCTTCCGCGTTTTTTCCGCGACGGTCATGCTGACCATTTGCCCCGTCCGGTCCTGCGCACCCCCCTTGCAGGAGGCGTTGCCGGTTCCGTTCGGCGCGGAGGTGGTTTCTACGCGAAACCCGGATGAAGTCAACACCGTATTCAATCCACTGAGAATACAGGCATAAAAAGCACATCTCCCTCGAACGAAAAACCCCTTGCAGGGGTACTCGCGCCCCCGGCGACATGCGTGGTCGCTTCCGGAACCACGACGACGGGCGGCATTCACCCTCTGCTCGAAGACTTCGGACAGGCTGCCGCCCCCCGTAACCATGCCATCCGCCCGTCCCGTCCTGCGCACCATGCCCACGGGGTGGCGCGCCACGGCAAGATAGGCTAGGTATGTGCCCAATCCGCAACCAAGGGAGACACCAATGGGTTTTCTCAACGCCAGCAGCAGCTTCACCCGGTTCCGCATTGCGGACCCGGTGCCCGCCACCCTCTGGCCCACCCTGCCCGACAAGCTGAAGCAGTTCTGCTTCCGCGACATCGACGCCACTTCCGACGAGCGCTCGTGGGGCTGGGTGTGCTTCGACGACATGCTCGACACGGCCTGGCGCACCGCCCCGCCCGAGAAGGGCGGCTACATCGCCTTTTCGCTGCGGCAGGACACCCGACGCATTCCCGCCGCCGTGCTCAAGAAGCACCTGTCCCTGGCCCTGCGCGAGGAAGAGGCCCGCAACAAGGAGCAGGGCAAGAAGTTCGTCTCGCGCGAGCGCAAGAAGGAACTGAAGGAGCAGACCCGGCTGCGCCTGATGTCGCGCTTTCTGCCCATCCCCGCGGAATTCAACGTGCTGTGGGCCATCGACACGGGCATCATCTACTTCGCCTCCACCCAGTCGAAAATGATCGACCTGTTCTCCGACTATTTCACGCTGACCTTCGACCTCCACCTGGAGCCGCTGACGCCGTACGCGCTGGCCGCCTCCATGCTGGACGAGGCCGCCATGACCCGGCTGGACACGCTGGAACCCACCCGGTTCGCCGGGTAGGCGCGCCGGACAAGGATACACGATGAGCGACACCCCCTATCTCGGCCAGACCACCGACGTGATCTTGGGCCAGGAATTCTTGACCTGGCTGTGGTACCGCAGCGAAACCGCGCCCGGCTCGTTCCGCATGCGCGACGGCAGCCCCTTCGGCGTGCACATGGAGCAGCGCATCTCGGTGCAGGGCGGCGAGGGCGAAAGCCTGGAGACCGCCACCGTGTCCGGCTCCATGTCGCCCCTGCGCGAGGCGCGCCTGGGCCTGACCACTGGCAAGAAGGTGACCCGCGCCCTGCTGCGCTTCGAGCGCGAGGCCGATTCCTGGCAGGTCAGCCTGCGGGCCGAGGACTTTTCCCTGAACAGCCTGAAGACCCCCACCGTGGAAAAGGACGGCGAGGGCGGGGACGACGATCCCGACGCCCGCCTGCTGGAGAAAATCTACCTGATCGAAACCTGCCTCGGCTTCCTGGACGAGGTGTACCGCCAGTTCATGGAGGTGCGCCTTTCGCCCCGCTGGGCCGAGGAAGTGCGCGACCTGCGCGGGTGGATGGAGCACGAGGCGTAGGGGGCATTTCTAAATTGTCCTTTCGCCCGTTGGCGTCGTCAAACTTCGCCGCCATCTCGGTTGAATACGGGAAGAGTATACGCCCTCATGGCAGGCTTGTTTTCCTTGCCAACGAACGAAAATCCTCATTTAGAAACACCCCCTAGACGCAGCGACCACAGGCTTCAAGGACATCGACGACGTGACCAGCGATCTTCGCGACACCCCGCCACCACCGCCCGCCGCCGGAGAAATCCGGGCGGACGGCGCGCGGCCCGCGCAGCGTCCCGGCCGCATGGCCGCCACGTTGCGCCGCATGGCCCGCAAGCTGGCGTGGATGCTCTTCGTGTTCTGGGGCATCACGGTGATCAGCTTCTGGGTCATCCACCTGGCCCCCGGTTCGCCCACGGACATGCAGACCACCATGAACCCGCTGGCCGGGGCAGAAACCCGCAAGAGACTGGAATCACTGTACGGCCTCGACAAGCCGCTGCACGTGCAGTACGTGCAGTGGCTGGGCCGCCTGGCCCGGCTGGACTTCGGCAATTCCATGTCCAGCGACCCGCGCCCGGTGTGGGACAAGATCAAGGAACGATTGCCGCTCACCGTGGGCATGAACGTGGCCTCGCTGGTGCTCACCCTGCTGTGCGCCATACCCATCGGGGTGGCCTCGGCCCACTGGCAGGGCAGGCTGTTCGACCGGGCCATGACGGTATTGGTATTCATAGGGTTCGCCATGCCGGGATTCTGGCTGGCCCTGCTGCTGATGCTGCTGTTCGGCATCCACTTGCAATGGCTGCCGCTTTCCGGCCTGACCTCTCTGGACCACGCCGCCATGACGCCGCTGGGCAAGGCGTGGGACATCCTGGCCCACCTGTCCATGCCGATCTTCATCTATACCTTCGGCAGCCTGGCCGGGCTTTCGCGGTTCATGCGCGCCTCCATGCTGGAAGTGCTGCGGCAGGACTACATCCTTACCGCGCGGGCCAAGGGGCTGCCGGTGCGCACCGTCATCTTCCGCCACGCGCTGCGCAACGCGCTGCTGCCGGTCATCACCATCCTGGGGCTGTCGCTGCCGGGGCTCATCGGCGGCAGTGTGATCATCGAATCCATCTTCGCCCTGCCGGGGCTCGGCCAGCTGTTCTACCAGGCGGTCATGGCGCGCGACTACCCGCTGATCATGGGCAACCTGGTGCTGGGCGCGGTGCTGACGCTGATCGGCAACCTGCTGGCCGACCTGTGCTACGGCTTGGCCGACCCGCGCATCCGGCTCACCGGGGGCACGGGCGGCAACGGTGGTGACGCGAACGGTGGGGGCAACGCATGAGCGCGGCCGCCGCATTCTCTCCCCGCCGCTGGCTGCACTTCTGGGCGCGCCACCCCATGCTGGCCACCGGCCTTTCGCTGGTGCTGGCCATGTCGGCGGCGGCCCTGCTGGCCCCGTGGATTTCCCCGCACGACCCCACCGCGCTGGACCTGACGGCCATCCTGCAACCGCCGTCCTCCGCACACCCGCTGGGCACCGACGCCCTGGGGCGCGACGTGCTCTCGCGCATGCTGCACGGGGCGCGGGTGTCGCTGTGGGTGGGCTTCGTCTCCGTGGGCATCTCCGTCGCCATCGGCCTGGCGCTGGGGCTGGCGGCGGGTTACTTCGGCGGGCTGACGGACGAACTGATCATGCGCTGCGTGGACATCATGCTGTGCTTCCCGTCGTTCTTCCTGATCCTTGCGGTCATCGCCTTCCTGGAGCCCAGCCTGCTGAACATCATGGCGGTGATCGGGCTCACCTCGTGGATGGGCGTGGCCCGGCTGGTGCGCGCGGAAACCCTGTCCCTGCGCGAACGCGACTTCATCGCCGCCGCCCGGCTGGCCGGGGCCGGGCCGGTGCGCATCCTGGGCCTGCACGTGCTGCCCAACGCCGTGGCCCCGGTGCTGGTTTCCGCCACGCTGGGCGTGGCCGGGGCCATCCTGACCGAATCGGCCCTCAGCTTTCTGGGGCTTGGCGTGCAGCCGCCCATGCCCAGCTGGGGCAACATGCTGCTGGAGGGCAAGGACGTGCTGGAGATAGCCCCGTGGCTGTCCATCTTTCCCGGCTGCGCCATCCTGTTCACCGTGCTCGGCTACAATCTGCTGGGCGAAAGCCTGCGCGACCTGCTGGACCCGCGCCTGAAGCGCTAGGCCATGCACATCGCCTGCGTCGGCACGCACCTGGC
>JALHHV010000219.1:4148-4699 GCA_022837365.1 Desulfovibrio sp.
TGGGCGCGCGGGTCATCCTGGCCGGGCTGGAAACCTTGCGCTGCCGCAAGGCGTACTGGGCCATCGACAGCCACCTGAACATGCACTGGCACCGCCATTACGCGCGGCTATTCGACGTGGTGTTCACCCCCCACCTTTCGCTGTTCCGGGCGCTGCCGCCGCAATGGCGCCACCCGCGTCCCGTGCATCTGGCCATGAGCGGCCACGACCGCCCGTGGCAACCCCACGCGCAACGCGGCCACGACATTTCCATGGTGGGCGTACTGGACAAGCACCGCCCCCTGCGCGGCTGGCTGGCGGAACTCCTGCGGGACCGGTTCGGGGTGCAGGCCCGGCAGGGCGTACCCTTTGTCGAAATGCTGCGCCTGTACGGCGACACCCGGCTCATCCCCAACGAATCCATCGGGTTCGAGGTCAATTTCCGGCTCACGGAAGGGGCCTCGTGCGGGGCCTGCGTGCTCACCCCCGACGTGGGGCCGGACCAGGACGCGCTGTTCGACGACGGACGCGAAATGGTGGTCTACGCCGACGGCGTGGACCTGCTGGAAAAA
>JALHHV010000220.1 GCA_022837365.1 Desulfovibrio sp.
TCGCTGAGCTTGATGTCGCGCCCCATGGCCGCGAAGGCCGCCAGGGTGAAGCGCAGCGAGTCGGTGCCGTACTTGTCGATCATTTCCAGCGGGTCGATGACGTTGCCCGTGGACTTGGACATCTTGCGGCCTTCGGCGTCGCGCACCAGGGCGTGGATGTACACGTGGCGGAACGGCACCTCGTCCATGAAGTGCAGCCCCATCATCATCATGCGGGCCACCCAGAAGAACAGGATGTCGAAGCCGGTGACCAGCACCGAGGTGGGGTAGAAGGTCTTCAGTTCGCGGGTCTCGTCGGGCCATCCCATTGTCGAGAACGGCCACAGCGCGGACGAGAACCACGTGTCCAGCACGTCCTCGTCCTGGGTCAGGCGGGTGGAACCGCAGGCGCAGCGTTCCGGCGCGTCCACGGCAACGATGAGCTTGCCGCAGTCGTCGCAGGTCCAGGCGGGAATGCGGTGCCCCCACCATATCTGGCGGCTGATGCACCAGTCGCGGATGTTGTCCAGCCAGTTGTAGTAGGTCTTCTCCCAGTTGTCGGGGAAGATCTGCGTGGCGGCGGGCACGGCGGCGCGGGCGCGCGGGGCCATCTTGCTGGCCGCCACGAACCATTGCGTGGACACGTGCGGCTCGATGACCGACTTGCAGCGGTAGCAGTGGCCCACGCTGTGGTCCAGTTCCTCTTCCTTGACCAGAAAGCCCTGCGCCTGAAGGTCGGCCACCACGCGCTTGCGGCATTCCTCCTTGCTCAGGCCCGCGTAGATGCCGGCGTGCTCGTTCATCACGCCGTCCTCGTCGATGACCTGAAGGAATTCCAGCTTGTGGCGGTGCCCCAGTTCCCAGTCGTTGTGGTCGTGCGAGGGGGTGACCTTCAGCGCGCCGGTGCCGAACTCGCGGTCCACGTAGCTGTCGGCGATGACCGGAATCTCGCGGTCGGTCAGGGGCAGCTTCACCGTCTTGCCGATGAAGGCGGTGTAGCGCTCGTCCTCGGGGTGCACGCACACGGCGGTGTCGCCGAACATGGTCTCCGGACGGGTGGTGGCGATGACCAGTTCGCCGCTGCCGTCGGCCAGCGGGTAGCGCACCTGCCACAGGTGGTCCTTGCGCGGCAGGTGGTCCACCTCGTCGTCGGCAAGGGCGGTGTGGCAGCGGTTGCACCAGTTGATGATGTAGTCGCCCTTGTAGATCAGGCCGTCGTCGTACAGCTTCACGAACACCTGGCGCACCGCGCGCGAAAGCCCCTCGTCCATGGTGAAGCGCTCGCGCGTCCAGTCCACGGAAGCGCCCATGGCGCGGATCTGGTTCAGGATGCGGGTGCCGTACTCCTCGCGCCATTCCCAGACCCGCTCGATGAACTTCTCGCGGCCCAGGTCGTGGCGGCCCTTGCCCTCCTTGGCCAGCCCGCGCTCCACCACGTTCTGGGTGGCGATGCCCGCGTGGTCGGTGCCCGGCACCCACAGCACCTTCTTGCCCTTCTGGCGGGCATGGCGGCACAGGATGTCCTGGATGGTCAGGTTGAGGGCGTGGCCCATGTGCAGGACCCCGGTGACGTTGGGCGGCGGTATGACGATGGAGAAGGGTTCGCCGGGGGCGTCCAGGTCGGGGGTGAAGGTCTTGTTCCCCTCCCAGTGGGCACGCCAGCGGGATTCGACGTCCCGAGGCTCGTAGCCCTTGGGCAGCGCGTTGTCCGACATGTTGTAATCTCCGGAAAAGATGATGTAGTGTGCCGCACCGGCGGGCGATGCGCGCGGCAGTTGTCCGCGACGGCCACCCGCTACGGCCACCCTGACACGGGCGAAACGCCGCGCCGGGCATGCCGTGCGGACGGATCGTCATGACGGCAAAGCCCGGCGGCGCCCCCCGGCAAAACGGATTCCCCACCCTAATGAGCGGCAGAGAGATGTCAACCCTTCACATACTTTGGGACGAATCCCACATCTGGGGGCTGCTGGCCTGGCGCGCGGCCGAGAGCATGGGCCTGCCCTACCGGCTGGTGCGGGCGCAAGAGATAGCCGACGGCCTGCTTTCCCGCAATCCCCCCGCCCTGCTGCTGGTGCCTGGCGGCACCGCCCGCCTCAAGGCCGACGCCCTGGGCGACGCAGGCATGCGGGCCGTGCGCGGCTACGTGGCCGGGGGCGGCCGCTATCTCGGCTTCTGCGGTGGCGCGGGGCTGGGCCTGACCGGCGAACACGGCCTCGGGCTGTGCCCGTGGTCGCGCGCGGCGTTCACCGACCGCATGCAGCACTTCGTGTCCGGCCACGTGCACGCCACGGTCAGCGCCGGGCACCCCCTGACCCCCGCCGGACTTGCGGCGGAACCGGCCCTGCCGGTGTGGTGGCCCGGCCGCTTCGCGCCGGAGGACGGCCACGACGTGGAAATCCTGGCCCGCTACACCGAGCCGGGCGGCGACTTCTGGGTGGCCGACCTGCCGCTGGACACCCTGCCCCCCGGCACCTTCGCCGAGTGGGAAGACCTGTACGGCATCCGCCTGCGGCCCACCTTTCTCGCCGGGCAGCCGTGCATCCTGCACGGAGCCTGCGGCAAGGGCAGCTACACCCTCAGCTACACCCACCTGGAAACGCCGGAATCGCCCCAGGCCAACCTGTGGCTGGCGCACCTGGTGGAACTGCTGACCGACGGCCCGACCGCCTCAGGTGGCCCAAGTGGCCCAAGCGGCCCAGGCGGCCTGCGCGCCGCCACGCCCCTGGTGCCCGCGTGGGAACTGGACGCCCTGCCCGCCCGCTGGCACGACGGCGGCCTGCTGCGCGCCCGCGCGCTGTTCGACGACATCGTGACCATCGGCATCAACCACTGCCTGTTCTTCCGGCGCAATTCGTGGCTCATCGGCTGGCGCGCGGGCATTCCCGGCGCCAACCTGAACAACCTGCACGCGGCGGTGTGCACCGCCGTGTCCACCCCGCCCACTCCCGCCGCCGAGGCGTACTGGAACGAGCGCAAGGAGGATTTCCTCCACCGGCTGACCCTGTTCCACAAGGGCGTCACCGGGTACCTGCTGGCCGAACGGCTGGCCATGACCCTGTCCAAGACCTTTCCGGAAACCGTCTCGCGCCACAGCCTGAAGGAACAGCGCGCCGCCCTGTTCGGCCCGCCCATGGCCAGCGGCGGCCTGTACGCCGAACTGCTGGACGTGCTGGACCAACTGGTGTTCCTGCAACTGCACGGGTAGGGGCTGTTTCCAAATTGTCCCTTCGCCCGTTGGCTGCGTCAAACTTCGCCTGCCATTTCGGTCAAATACGATAAGAGTATGCTCCCTCATAGCAGGCTCGTTTTCCTTGCCAACAAACGAAAATCCTAATTTAGAAACAACCCCTAGCCCGGCCCACGGATGCCGCCGGGGCGACGCCGGGATTGTGCCGGAATGACGGCTGGACAGCGCACCCGGCGGGGGCGTAGGTTGCATGGGCGGGCATCCCTCCGGCATCGCCAACATTCCGCAATCGCAGCGCATTCCTGCGCCGCCGCAATTCCGTGCCGCAACGCCCGCACCGGAGAGGAGAGCGCACCGCAGGGCCACACTCCATGAACGAATTCGTCACCCAACTCCACGACCTGCTGCCCGACATCGCCCGCCTTGCCGCCTCCGCCGCCTTCGGCGGGCTGGTGGGCTACGAGCGGGAACGCAAGGGACAGGCCGCCGGTTTCCGCACCAACATGCTGGTGGCCGTGGCCGCCTGCCTGCTGGGCCAGCTTTCGCTGTACATCTCCACCATCGCCCATGCCGACGCCGCCCGCGTGGCCTCGCGTGTCGGGCATCGGGTTCATCGGCGGCGGGGCCATCCTCAAGGGCAAGAGCCGGGTGCGCGGGCTGACCACGGCCACCATGTTGTGGGTGGTGACCGGGGTGGGGCTTTCCGTGGGCATAGGCATGTACGTGCCCGCCCTGTGCACGGCGCTGGTGGTCACGGCCATCGTCTACCTGTCGCCGCAGATGCACCGCGTGGCGGCCCATGCGCAGCGCTACTACATGCTCACGGTGTCCGCGCCCGGCGGGTCCGCGCCCTTCGACGCGGTGGTGGCCGCCCTGCACGACTACGGCTGCGAAGACGTGCAGGTTTCGGTCTACGAATGCGACGCCGCCACCGACCGCTGCCGCCTGGTGGTGCGCATCGCCACCGACGAGGACCTGGACTGGCATGGCCTGGTGCAGATGGTGCGGGCCATTCCCGATGTGGCGTCGGTGCATCTGGGGGAATCCGGCGTTCCCTAAGGGAGCATGGGGGCGGCAAGCGCCATGCATGGGGGTTTTCCTCCATATCCCTGAATGTTCGTCCAACCCGCCATCATTGCAGGCCATTTCCGCGCACGGCCGGGCCAATCCGGCGTCCGCCATGGCCACTTCCGCCCGAAGGGGGACGTATCCGTCCCCACGCGGCCACGCCCGGCGCGTCCCGGCACGGCACGGAACGGCAGGATGGTGGGCATTGCACCACCTTGCCTGCCGCCTGAAATCGCGTATAGCCTATCCCCATGGACCGTCCCATAACCGGCCAACCCATGACGCGCCGCCACGCCGCCTGGCTCTTCCCCGCCCTTGCCGCATACTGCGCCGCCACCTGGCTTGACGCCAACGTCTTCGCCCTGAACACGCACAACCTTACCCCCCTGCGCCTCGGCGCGGGGGTGGCCATGGTGGTGTGCCTGCGCACCGGGTGGCAGGCCATGCCGCTCATCGCGGCCCTTGCGCTGGCCGTGGCCCTGTTTGCCGGACCGGAACGGCCCGCCGCCCTTCCCTTTTCCTGCGCCCTGTCCGCCGCCGTGTCCGACACCCTTGCCGGCGGCCTGGCCGCCATGCTGCTGCGGCGGGTGTTCTCCGTGCCCCCCGCCAGCGTGCCCGACCTGTTCCGCGCCGTGGGCCGGGTCTGCCTGCCCGCCGCCGTGGCCGGGGCGGGGGTCATCGCGCTGCAGCAGGCCAGCGGGGGGCACGTGCCGTGGAGCCTGGCCGGGCACATGTTCGCCACGCTGGTCATGGCGGTGAGCCTGGGGCTGCTGCTGGTCTACCCGCTGTACCGGGCCTGCGCCGCGCACCGCTGTCTCACCGGCCGGGAATGCCGCTGGGTGGGGGGCGTGCTGGGGAGCAACATGGTGTTCCTCGCCCTATCGTTCAACGGGTACGGCGGGTGCATCTATTTCATCATGCCCCTGCTGGTGCTGCTGGCCTACCATGCCCGCCTGCACGGGCTGATGCTGGCCCTGGTGCCCTCCGTGATGGCCGTGTCCTACAGCGCCACCATGGGGTTCGGCCCGTTCCAGATGCCGACCGCGGGCGAGGCGGCCTTCCTGCTGGCCGCCTTCCTGTGCAGCACCACCCTGGTGACCCTGGGAGTGGCCCTGCACAACCGCCAGTTGCTGGACGCCGACAGCACCCGCGAAATGTGGGAACGGAAGGCCATGCACGACCCGCTGACCGGGCTGTTCAACAGAAGCCGGCTGGACTGCGCGCTGGAGGCGGAACTGCGCCGCGCCCAACGCTCGGAGGACGTGCTGTCGCTGCTGATGGTCGACGTGGACAACTTCAAGGCCTACAACGACATCCACGGGCATCTCGCGGGCGATGCCTGCCTGCGGGCCGTGGCCCACGCCCTGCGCACGGAGGTGCACCGCTCGCCGGACCTGGTGGCCCGCTACGGCGGCGAGGAGTTCGCCTGCGTGCTGCCCGGCACCTCGGAACAGGGGGCGGCCCTGATGGCCGAACGCATCCGCCGGGCCGTGGCCGGACTGTGCATCGCCCATCCCGGCGGCACGCCGGCCGGGCACGTCACCGTCAGCGTCGGCATAGCCACGGTGCGCGGCGGGCGCAACGCCACGCCGGACCTGGTCATCGACATGGCCGACCGGGCCCTGTACCGGGCCAAGGCCGAAGGACGGAACAAGGTGGCCACGGCGCCCGGAGCCCCGTCCCCGCTGGCCTGCCTGCACGGCGGGCTGCGCCTGCCCGGCGAACTGCTGCGCCTTTCGTGGAGCCGGTCGTACGAATGCGGCGACGCGGGCATCGACGCCCAGCACCGCCAGTTGTTCGAGATGGTCAACCGGCTGCTGGCCGCCTTTCTGGACAACGCCCCCCGCGCCGCCTGCCTGGCCATCATCCACGAACTGCTCACCGCGCTCACCCAGCACTTCCGCGACGAGGAGGAGGTGCTGCGCAGCCGGGGCTACCCCGACACGGACCACCACGCGGAACTGCACGCCACCCTGCTGGAGGCCGCCGGCAACCTGGCCGAGCGCTACGAGCGCGCGGACCTGCCCCTTGACGAGGCGCTGGAGGTCATCGCCAACGAGGTGGTGGCGCGCCACATGCTGGACGACGACACCAAGTTCCACCC
>JALHHV010000221.1 GCA_022837365.1 Desulfovibrio sp.
GTCAGGAAGCCCGCCACGCGCAGGCAGAACCGCGCCGCGCGCGGCGGCAGGTCCTGCAAGCGCAGGGGCAGCCGTTCGGGCAGCCGGGGATGCGCCGTGAGGGCAGGGGGGGCTTGCAAGACGGTCAGATGGGGCATGGCTGGCCTGCGGACGGGAGGGGCGCGCCCGGCCGAAAGGCCGGGAACGGCAAGGCAGGACGGTGCAGGGAAACAGCGGAGGCCAACGGAACGGGCAACGGGGACAACGCCCCTCGCGTCACGGCGCGGTTCGCCACGGGACGCTACACGGCTATGCCAAGGTCCGCCAGCAGGCCGTCCAGATAGTCGATCATGTGCGCCCGCAGTTCGGGCGAGGCGTAGGCGATGCATTCGCAGCGCAGCATGCCGCGCGCCCGCACCAGCAGTTCCATTCGCAGGGCGTCCTCGTCGGCTTCCAGGGCCAGGCAGAACGGGCCGCAGCTGTCGCTGTGGGCCACCTGCACGGGGTTGAGCATGTGCTGGGGCACGGGCAGCCAGTACAGGCCGTCCATGCCCGCGCCAAGGTCCATGTCGTGCAGCCGCGCGCGCACGGCGGCGATGTCGGCGGAGGTCAGGTCGTCGATGCGGTAGGTGCGCATGGGGCCTCTTATGCGTGGTGCTTGCGGTCGCTGTGGGCGTCTTCGGGCACGTCGTCACAGTCCAGGTTGAACATGCGGCGGGTGATGTCGATGTACCGGGTTCCGGCCTCTTCCTCGTGGAAGCGGCGTTTCAGGAAGGTGATGGGCTCGTGGTTCACCTTCTTGACGATGGCGCACAGCATGGCCTGCAACGCCTCGCGGGTGGCGTCGTCCACCGGGCCGATGCGTTTCATGGTGCGGGCCAGTTCGTCCTGGGCAATGCGTTCGCTGCGCCGCAGCAGGTCCACGATGGTGGGTTGCAGGTCGAGCGATTTCAGCCACCTGGCGAAGGTTTCGGCCTCCTCCTCCACGATGGCGCGGGCCTTGGCCGCCTCTTCGCGGCGCTGGGCCATGTTTTCCTCGACCACCTCTTTCAGGTCGTCGATGTCGTACAGATAGACGTTGTCCAGGTTGTTGACGTCGGGGTCGATGTCGCGCGGCACGGCGATGTCGATGAAGAACATGGGCCGGTTCTTGCGGCGCTTCAGCACGTCCTTGATGTCCCGCGCCCGGATGATGGGCTCGTGCGCGCCGGTGGAGCTGATGATGATGTCCGCCTCGGCCAGCCGCACGAACAGGTCCTGGAACAGCACCGCCTCGCCCTTGAACTGCCGGGCCAGTTGCAGGCCGCGCTCGAAGGTGCGGTTGGCCACCATGATCTCGCGGATGCCGGAGTTCAACAGGTGGGTGGCCGCCAGTTCCGCCATTTCGCCCGCGCCGACGAGCATGGCCTTGTACTGCGACATCTCGCCGAAGATGCGCTTGGCCAGTTCCACCGCCGCGTAGCTGATGGACACGGCGCTGGAGGCCACGGCGGTTTCGGTGCGCACCCGCTTGGCCACGGAAAACGCCTTGTGCAGCAGGCGGTTCAGCACCACGCGGGTGGCGTTGCGGCCCACGGCCTTGCGGTAGGCGTCCTTGAGCTGGCCGAGGATCTGCGGTTCGCCCACCACCATGGAATCGAGGCTGGAGGCCACGCTGAACAGGTGGCGCACCGCGTCGATGCCCTTGTGCACGTAGACGAAGGGTTCCAGGTCGCGGTGCTTCTGGCCGCGCGCGGCGGCCCAGCAGTCCAGCACGCGCGCGGGCACGCCGGGGCCGTTGCCCACAGCCATGATTTCCACGCGGTTGCAGGTGGACAGGATGACCACTTCGGAAATGCCGTCGCCGGTGGGAACCACCCCTTGTTCAAGGACGGTACAGTCGGTGAGGGCGAACCGTTCGCGCACTTCGACGCTGGCGGTGCGGTGGTTGAGGCCGATGAGATAGATTTCCTGGTCCATGTGAACTCTGTGCTTCGTGGGGTGCGTCTTGTGGTCCGCTGGGCGGGTGGCGCGCGGCGCCTGTTCCGGGTTGCGGGTCATGGTTCCTGCGGGGCGCGGCCGTTACTGCGGGTTGAAGCTGTGGTGCGTGGTCATCAGGAAGTTGACCCCCAGCAGCGAGAACACGCACACCGCGAAGATCCAGATGGCCATGACGGCGGTCTTGCGGCCCCGCCAGCCCAGCGCCAGGCGCTGGTGGAACAGCACGGCGAACATGCACCACACCACCAGCGAGATGATTTCCTTGGGATCCCACGACAGCACCTTGCCCCAGGCGATGCGCGCCCACACGAAGCCGGAGACCATGCCCAGCGTGAACAGCGGAAAGCCCGCCATCACAGCGAGATGGTTCACCTTGTCGAAGGCGGAGAGCGCGGGCAGGTCGCGGTCGAAGCCGGAAAGGGGCGTCTTGTGCTTCAGCTTGCGGTCCATGTACAGGAACAGCATCCCGGCCCCGCAGGCCATGGTCATCAGGCTGAAGCTGAGGAACAGCGTGCCGATGTGCAGCCCGAAGAACAGGCCGGACATGGCGGGCGGCAGCTTGCTCTGCACGTCGGCCAGCATGAACGACGAGACGTAGAACACCAGGGCCACCGGCGAGGCGGTAAGCCCCAGGAATTCCAGCCGCAGCCGCCACCAGACGAAGAAGTAGATCAGCAGCAGGCTCCACGAGAGCATGCGGAAATAGTAGGCTTTTTCCAGAATCTGCCAGGTCTGCCCCTGCATGGACAGGCCCAGCATGACGGTGTGCAGGGCGAAACCCGCCAGGGTCAGCCACTGCGAAAGGCGCTTCAGCCTGTCGCGCCGGGCCAGCAGCCCCACGGCGATGCACACCGTGCCGAGCACGTAGAGCATGATGATGGCGATGGAAAGCAGCTCAAGCGAGCTCATGCAGCAACTCCACGATGCGCGGATGCAGTTCCGCGGGCAGCAGTTCGGTCAGGATGCGTTCGGCCCCGGCGCGGTCGCGCGCGGCCAGTGCGTCGATGAGCGGCGATTCCACGATGGCGCGGAACAGCGCTGTATTCTGCCCTGTCTCGTGCCCAAGCGCAAGGACGAGCGGCCGCAGGCGGCCCAGCAGCACGGTGATGCCGTCGTACCGCGCGCCGAACCACTGTTGCAGGTCCATGCGGATGCGCCGGGCAAGGGCGGGGCTGTGCCCCCCGGTGGACAGGGCCACCGTCAGGTCGCCGCAGGCGAAGTGGGCGGGCACGATGAACGCGCCCTCGTCCGGGGCGTCGGCCACGTTGCAGGGCACGTTGCGCTGGCGGCAGGCATCGGCCACGGCGGCGTTGACGGCGCGGCTGCCCGTGGCCGCGAAGACCAGGGCGCAGCCCTCCGCGTCGGCCGGGACGAAGGGACGCGCCGCGAAGCGCACGGCCGGGTGGTCCAGCAGGGGGGCCAGTTCCGGGTCGGCCGGGGCCTCGGGGTTGGCGTCCAGCACCAGCACGCGGGCCGGATCGCAGGCCAGCAGCGCGGCCAGCTTGCGGCGTCCCACGCCCCCCGCGCCCACCACCAGGCAGGCGCGGCCGTGCAGGTCGAGCAGCAGGGGATAGTAACGCATTGGGGTCGTATACACGAGGGGCGGGCAAAGTAAAACCGGCCCGCCTTGCCGCCGCGCCGCACTTGGGCTAGTCTGCCCAAAACGGCCCAAATCCCCTAACGACGCCAACCCCTTGCGCCATCCCATCATCCGGCAGGCACCCGCATGGCCAAACACCTCGTCATCCAACTGGCCCGTTTCGGCGACCTCGTGCAGACCAAGCGCCTGATA
>JALHHV010000222.1 GCA_022837365.1 Desulfovibrio sp.
CAGCTCGCCGACCACATGCGTACCACCTTGGTCACCGACGCCCTGCGACACGCCATCAACTCCGGCCGGGTCCGTCCCGACGCGATATTCCACAGTGATTATGCCGAGGTTTGCGTTAAGCCGAGGATCGGGGAACTGGCCTGCGCGTGAGGGTCGTGGCGTCTGATTCCTCGGCTTAACGTTTCGGGTTATCGGAGGTCGTGGAGGGCGTGGAGGGCCTGCTCGCTGAGAGTGGCGGCGGGGGTGTCGGCGATGGCGGGGGTGGCGGCGTTGACGGCGGCTCGCATCATGTCGAGGGTGGCGAACGCGTAGAACGCGGCGGTGGTGGAGGTGTTCTCGTGACCGAGCAGGCGCATGATGATCGGCAGCGGGATGCCTTGCTGGTAGAGGTCCATGGCTTTGGTCTTGCGCAGCATGTGGCAGTGGATGTGCTCTGGCAGGGTGGGACAGTCCGTGGCGGCGGTGTGGGCGGCGGCCTTGAGCACGGCGGCGACGGTGTCGGTCGAGAGCCTGGTCGGTTGCCCGTGGTGGAGGCTGTAGAACAGGGGCCGGGTCGCGGGGAGTTGGGTGTCGTTGGGGTGGAACTCGGCGAGGTAGACGCGCAGGTGCTCGATCGTCTTGCTGGTGATCGGCACAGTGCGGGTCTTGTTCCGCTTGCCCGTCAGGGTGACGTGTCCGGGTGGGGTCAGGCGAAGGTCGTGCAGGGTCAGGTCGGTGATCTCGCTGACGCGGGCGGCGGTGTCGTACAGCAGGATGAGCAGCATCCGGTTTCGGCGTGATTTGGCGGTGTTCCCGGTGAACGCGGCCAGCACGGCCCGGGTCTCAGGTGCGGTGAGGTACTCGATTGGTCTTCTGGGGCTGGCGGGTGCCCGCAGGGCCTTGGCGGCCTGGCTGAGCGCGATGAGGGTGACGTCTTCGTGTGAGGAGTAGTCCAGGAACGTCTTGATCGCGGTCAGCCGCAGCGTGATGGTTCTCGGCGCGTAGTGGCGTTCTTGGGCCATCCAGCCCAGCCACGCTTTCAGGTGGGCCCGGTCGAAGTGGTCGAAACTCACCTGTGCGCGTTCGAGGTGTTCGGTTTCGGTCAGGTAGCCCAGGAAGCACTCGAGGCTGATCCGGTAGGCCTCGATCGTTCTCGGCGACAGGCCACGGACCTTGGGCAGGTAGCCGTGGAGGTAATCCCGGGCGAAGCTCCAGAAGTTCGGGGTATCGGTGTGTGGGTCGCGTTTCATTCGAATCCCACCTCTGGCAGCAACGACTGACTCTGGTCAGCGAGGTCGGCGTAGGCACGCATGAAGCCGGGTGAGGTGTGCACGTAGTAGTAGGTCGACTCGAAGGTCGCGTGGCCCATGTAGCGCGACAGGTAGGGCAGCATCGCGGTGACGTCGGCGCCCTGGGTCATCCACCGCTCGATGTTGGCGTAGGCGAAGTGGTGCCGGAAGGAGTACGGGCAGGGTTGGGGTCCGCCGGCTGGTCGGGGGAGTCCTGCCTGGTCCCAGATCCGGTTGAACCAGACCCCGACCGTCGCGGCGGTGACCGGGTTGCCGGTGGCGGAGACGAAGAACGTGGCCCGCGTGCCGAACTGGTGACGGGTTGCCCGGTCACACGTGGTGAGCACCTCGATGACCTGGTCGGTGAGCGGGAGTCGGCGGCTGCGGTTGCCCTTGGACCAGACGATGTCCACGTACCTGGCGCGCCGGTTGACCTGTTCGGTGGCAAGGGCGCGGACCTCGCCGGTCCGCAGCCCGCACGAGTGCATCAGGGTGAAGAACGCGGCCGCCTGCCACTGCCACGGGCACGGCGTGTCAAGGTGGGCGGTCGCGGTGAAGAACGCGTCGATCTCCTCGCGGGTGAGCAGGTAGGGGTGGGCGGGCACGAACGGGGCTTTCCACCGGTCGGAGAGGACGTACGCGTCGGTGTGCCCGTGGGTCTGCAGCCACCGGCCGACGTCGCGGATGTAGGACATCCAGGACCGGTACCGGCCCGAGTGGCGCAACTGCTCCACCACCCACCCTTCGATGGTGTCCCGGTCGAAGGTCGTCGCCCCGTGGCGGGCGCAGTAGGCATCGAACTGGCGCAGGTACCAGATTCGGGAGGTGCCGTAGCATCCCATCGCTGTCTTGAACGTCAGGTAGGCCTCCAGTTCCGGTGCGAACACGCTGATGAACCCGTGCGGTGTGGTCATGATCGTGCTCCTGCCGGGACCGGCAGCACACACTCCAGCAGGCGTGCCTCGTCCACGCTGAGGTACACGTTGGTCGACTCGCCGCTGGCATGCCCGAGGACCGCCGAGATCGTGGGCAGCGGGACGGCGGCGCGCAGCAGCCGGGACGCGGCACTGTGCCGCAGCAAGCGGGTCCCGGCCTTGATGTCACTCACCCCTGCGGCGCGGAACGTATCAGTGGTCACCCGGTAGACCGACGCGTGGTCGGACAGTCTCGTGTGCGGCGCCTTGCATCGCAGGAACACGTGCGGATCGGATGAGACGCCTCGCTCGTTAAGGACGTAGTCGGCCAGTCTCGCCGTCACGAGTGCCGGCAACGGCAGGGTCAACGGGTTGTGTGTCTTCTGCTGGACGATCCCGATCGTGCCGGACCGCCAGTCGATGTCACTCAGGCGCAGGGCGACGATGTCGCAGGCCCGCAGCCCGGTCGTCAGCGCCAGCAACGTGATCGCGGCGTCCCGGGCGCTGACCATTCCCGTGGTGCACGCGGCCACCACGAGCGCCTGGTCGGTGTCGTTGAGCACCGGCAGGATCCGGTGGGAGCGTTTCACCCCGGCCATGTTCACCGCATCGACCAGATCAGCCCGGCCGGTGAACGCCAGGAACGGGCGGAAGTTGGACACCACCCAGAACAACGAGGAAGTTGCCCACCTGTCTGTGAGCGATTCCAAGAACGCCAGCACGCTGGCCCCATCCGCACCCTGGAGACCATCGATCCCGCGTGACTCCAGGAACACAAGGTAGCCGCGGGCGACACGGCCATAGGCGGCGCGGGTGGCCAGCGCCAGACCACGGGCGTCCATCTCAGCCTCCCACGCCGAGTTGACCGCCCTGAACGCGGCAGCCCGCGGGACAGGACCACCCCCGCCGCGCTTGCGCACCGACAAATCGACCACACCGAAGGTCAGGTACCCGTCAAACAGTGTGACCAGCCGGCGGTAGTCGAACCGCCGCTGCGCGCTGAACCTGCCCGTCCGCGGGCTGGTCGTCATCGCGGCGAACTGAGCGCCCAACGCGGGCGTGTAGACCCCGCCCCGGTCCGCGACGAAGCCCTCCAGGTACCTGATCGTCTTCTCGTACTGACCGATCGTGGACTCCATGTAACCCGCCGCGCGTAGCGCCTCGACGACCACCGCACCGAGCTGCTCGACTCTCGCATCCATCCCCGTGCCCTTCCCTCTGGACCTACAGACACGGCGGACGCTAGCCACAGAGCAGAACGTTAAGCCGAGGAATCAGACAGCACGCCCTCACGCGCAGGCCAGTTCCCCGATCCTCGGCTTAACGCAAACCTCGGCATAATCACTGTTAAGCCGAATTCGGCTTAACAGTGATCGCGGTTCACAATACACTTCCCACGATTTCGCGGGCTTCTGTGAGAAGAACAAGATCCGCCGCAGTATCGGACGGACCGGGGTCTGCCTGTTAACCGGCCAATCCGTTGCTGACCTGCACGTGAGGGCGGCCTGACGGGGCGTTGTGTCTCCGGGTGGGTGCTCGCTTCGGGGCCTGTGGTG
>JALHHV010000223.1 GCA_022837365.1 Desulfovibrio sp.
GGGCACGCGCCCACGGCGATGCTGAAGAAATAGGCGTAGCAGGCCACGATGAACATGTGGCCGATGACCGAGGTTTCGGGAATGCGCGGGGTCTGCGACCAGCGCTTCTGGAAACGCAACTGGCCGCACAGGTTGGCGAAGCGTCCCAGCGCGTTGCTGGAGCCGCCGATGAGTTCGGGCACCCCGGCCAGGTCGGCCATGGCGGTCAGGCGTCTCTGGAACGAGCCGTCGATGTCCGGCATCTCGTCGTCGAACCCGTTCAGCGGCTTGATGAGGTTGAATTCCCAGCCGCTGGCGTAGAGGTGCGCGGCGGTCAGGATGCGGTCGGCCAGGGTGTCCTTTTCGCGGCGGCGGATGTACGTCAGCAACCGCTGCCAGAAATCCTCGTCCAGCGGGCGCACGATGTGCTCCAACTCGTCCGCCACCCACTCGGTGAGTTCGCGGTAGTGGGCCTCGTTTTCCTTGATGCGGTAGAACACCGGCGGCTTCACGTCGGTGATGACCAGACGGTAGAAGTAGTCGAACAGCCCGCCTTCCACCACTTCGGCGCCAAGGCGCAGCCGTTCCTCGGCGGGCAGGCCGCGAGTGTTCAGTTGCAGCAGCAGCCACGCGACGATCATCTTGTGGGCCTGCTTGTCCACCTCCATCAGTTCCACGGGCCGCAGCTTGTCGTTCCACCGCTTCATGTACGCACCGGAAAAGACGAACTGGAGCAAGCTCTTGCGAATGCTGGGCATGGATCCTCCCGCGGGGGTTCAAGAAAAGCTCTTGGCAATGTATGCGGTCGTGGTGTAAAGCTCAAGAGTTTGAAGCGATACGCTTCGGGTTCACGCCACGGAAGCCCGCCGGACGGTCCAAGCCAACCTTCCGGCAGCGCCCTTCCGGCGCCTGCCCGGTGCAGCCCCGCCCTGCCGCTTCCGGCAAACCGGCGGGGCCAGCCGTCCGCTCCCCAGGCCAGCCGCCCCGTTAGGCGCGCCAGTGGGAACCGAAGTGCGGACGGCCGCCAGGCGAACCCCGCGTCACCGCGACATGCGCCAGGGGCCGCCATCATCGACGCCTGTCCGTCAGGCCGATGTGGCAGCCCGGCCCAGTGCAGTCTGGCCAGTCCGGTTCCGTCCGGTACGGCAAGCATCGCACGCATGACGCCAGCCTTTGGGCGGGCGTCGTCCGTCGCGCGTTCCCACGCCCTTTTTCTGTTGACAGGGGGCGGGGAACCCAATACATAGACCGTTCTTTCGAGCTCGCACAGGAGTACGCTCTGATGAAAACGTTCAGCCCCACGCCCGAGAACATCAACCGCGAATGGTTCGTGGTCGATGCCTCCGACCTGGTTCTCGGCCGCCTTGCCACCCAGATCACGCATCGCCTGCGTGGCAAGCACAAGCCCGAGTTCGCCCCGCACATGGACAACGGCGACTTCATCGTCGTGGTCAACTGCGAAAAGATCAAGGTCACCGGCAACAAGCTTGCCGACAAGAAATACTACCGTCACTCCGGGTACGTCGGCGGCCTTCGCGAGATCACCCTCGAGAAGATGCTCGCCTCCCATCCGGAACGCGTGCTGATGAACGCCGTGCGGGGCATGCTGCCCAAGAACCGGCTCGGTCGCGCCATGCTGAAGAAGCTCAAGGTCTACGCCGGCCCCGAGCATCCGCATGCCGCCCAGAACCCGCAGACGCTGGTCATCAAGTACTAACCCGATCGAGCCGGAGAGAATCATGGCCAACGAATTCAACTACGGCACCGGTCGCCGCAAGACCGCCACGGCCCGTACCCGTCTGTACGCCGGTTCCGGCCAGATCGTGGTGAACGGCCGTCCGTTCGAAGACTACTTCCCGCGCAAGTCGCTGCAAATGATCATCCGCCAGCCTCTGGTGCTGACCAAGACCCTCGAAAAGTTCGACGTCAAGGTCAACGTGTGCGGCGGCGGCGTGAGCGGCCAGGCCGAAGCGGTGCGCCACGGCATTTCCCGCGCCCTGCTCGAAGTCGAGCCGGAACTGCGCGGCGCCCTGAAGCGCGCCGGGTTCCTGACCCGCGACGCCCGCAAGAAGGAACGCAAGAAGTACGGATCAGGTTGACACGGCACGCCGCCGCCGACTACACAGGCACACGCGCCGGGCCTGCGCCGCAAGGGATCGGTCCCGTATCCCCGCCGCCCACGGCGCACGTACGCCCCCCCCGTCCATCCAGCGCACAGGACTTCCCCACAGGACTTTCCATGACCACTCCTCCCGCCCCCCTCCCGCTTGACCCCGCACGCGTCGCGCCCGACGGGTGCGTCAGCATCATCGGCATGGCAGGCGCCGGCAAGACCACCGTAGGCCGCGAACTGGCCCTTCAACTGGGCTGGGCCCACGTGGACACCGACAACCTCATCGAGGCCACCTACGGCACCCGGTTGCAGGCCGTGGCCGATTCCATGAGCAAGGAACGCTTCCTGGACGTGGAGGCGGGCGTCATCCGCCGCATCGGCGCGCGGCGCACCGTGCTGTCCACCGGGGGCAGCGTGGTCTACCGGCACGAGGCCATGGTCCACCTTGCCGCGCTGGGGCCGCTGATCTACCTTGAAGTGTCCCTGCCGCTGATCCTGAAACGCATCGCCATGAACCCGGAACGGGGACTGGCCATCGCGCCGGGGCAGACCATCGAGGACCTGTACAACGAGCGCATCGCCCTGTACCGGCGCTACGCCAGCTTTACCCTGGCCGCCGACGACCTGGCGCCCGGCGCGTGCGCCGAGCGCATCGCGGCCTGGCTGGCGGGCGGGGAGGCGTGATGTCCGCCCGCAAGCCCGCCCCCCTCGCGTCCACTCGCATTTCCGCCGCGCTGAAGGCGGCTGGTCGCACCGCCGCCGCACCGGGCGCGGCTGTCCCCTCCCAACCGGGCCAACCGGCATCGAAGGGTGGCCGGAAAGGCCCCGGCGTCTTCGCCCGCCTGTCGGAACTGTACGCCGACATGGAGCGGACCTACGCGGAAACGGCCCGCGCCGCCGGGCTGACCTGCGCGGGCTGCGAGGACAACTGCTGCCGCACCCACTTCAAGCACCACACCCACGTGGAATGGGCCTACCTATGGAAGGGCATGCTGGCCCTGCCCGAGGCGCGCCGCGCCGAATACGTGCGCCGCGCCCGCGAGGTGGTGGCCCAGTGCGCAGCCGCACAGTCCGCCGGGGTGGTGCCGCGCGTGATGTGCCCGGTCAACGACGACGGGTTGTGCGGCCTGTACGCCCACCGGCTGATGATCTGCCGCATGCACGGCACCCGCAACGTCCTGCTGCGGCCCGACGGGCAGCGCCAGGTATTTCGCGGCTGCCACCGCTTCTGCGGCCTGACCGACGGCCAGCCCGACGAGGCGGTGCCCACGCTGGACCGCACCCCCTTCTACCGGCGGCTGGCGGAACTGGAGATGGAGCACTGCGCAGGCAAGGGCGCGGGCCAGCGCGCCGCCCCCCGCGTATCCTTGACGCTGGCGGAAATGCTGGTCTATGGTCCGCCCAAGCCGTAAGGCCCGTTGAACGCACCATTTCGCGCCGGAAACGCTTCACCCGCGCGGCAGGCCCCACCGCCCCGCCACGGCGCACCCCCTTGCAGCGCACAGCGCGCGTCCCGCAACCGCCGGAGATGTCATGCCCGTGTCTTTCCTTTCGCCGCGCAGTATTCCGCCCCGTTCCTCCGGCTGTTCCGGCCGCCCGCCCCGGCAGGCCGCCGCACTGGCCGCCGCACTGGCGGCCGTGCTGGTCGCGGGCTTGTGCCTGGCGCTGCTGGCGGGCTGCGCCAGGCAGACCGTGGGACACCTTGCACGTGCGCAATTGCAGAGCGACACCCCGCAAACCGTTTCCATGCAGTACCTGCGCTTCACCTACCGCGTGGTGCCCCTGCGCGAATCGGTGGGCGTGCGCGGCCAGGCCAGTCCCGTGCCGGGCGCCCTGCCCGCCTGGGCCAGGTGGTACGAACAACTGACGGTGATGGTCTACCTCAGCGACGCCTCGGGCCGGGTGCTGGACGCCGCGGAATACGACTACCTGCCCCGCGCCGTAGGCGACGAAGGGGCCATCCCCTTCGAGACGCGCTTCTACCTTGACCCCGAGGACAAGGGCCCGCTCTATGTCAGCTTCGGCTACCGCATGGTGGCCACGGAGCGCGAACCCCGGTCCGACGGTTCCGACGACGGCGGCCGCTCGCTCATCGTGGGCGAAGGCGCACTGGACAACTAAGCGCCCACACCCCTTCCCGGAATGGCGAAAGGCCGCCCTGCCAACGCAGGACGGCCTTTTTCCGTCGCGAATTCTCGGCGGCGCCGCTGCAACAAGCGGCCCTCCCGAGGCTGTCCGGCACGCGGCCGTCGCCCCCCGCCTAGGAAGCAACGTGCTTGCGCCGCTTCTCCCAGAGCTTCATGTCCTTCATCTTCTTGCGGCGTTCGCGCTGCAACGCCTTGCACACCAGCGGGGTGCTCTTCTTGAGGCCCCACTTCTCGCGATAGGCGACGGCGTCGAGGCCATGCGAGGCAAGATGCTTGCGGGTGAGGATCTTGAACGACTTGCCGCATTCAAGGCAGGTGATGGACTTTTCCTTCACGGCCTTGCGGGGGTCGCCGCAGGTTTCGCATGCCTCTTCCGGTTCGGCCTCGCCGAGGCTGATGGCACGAATGCCATTGGCCAGCGTCTGCACCATGGAGGTGATCTCGTCCTCCGTCATGGTCCGCACGCCGGCCTGCGCCTTCACGATTTCCAATGCTTCCTTCAAAAAGTCATCCATACTGGACCTCCGCGGGAATTGAACGACGGGGCCGAAGCGACGACGCCGAAACATCGGCACCGGTTACGGCACATCGCCGCTCTTACATCCGCCACTACAGCAAGTCAACAGCAGCGTAGCAAAAAAACGGAAACGGAAACGCAAAATGGACGCAGCGCCACGCACCCTTGCTGCACGCCACGACGAAAACCTGCGTCAATGGCCGCTTTCATCCGGTCCTGCCCCCGGCGGCACGCGCAGCGCACGCACGTTGCGCAGCACGATGCGGCAACGCACCGGCGGCACCCGTGGCGGCGATGCAATGCAACGGCCTGGGCCTTTTCTCCCCCCTGCCCTTCCCGTCCATCCGACGTATACGCCCGCGCCCGAGAGGTGCGGAGCGTTGGCGGAACATCCACGCCGCGCCCCATGCAGTGCCCCGGCGTGAAACGTCAACGGCGCGCTCCCGTTGCTGGTGGCATCAGCCACCGGACCAACGGAAACGCGCCGCGTGAAACACATGGCGCGGGCCGCCGCACCCACGGGATTGCCCGCAGTGCGCCGGCGCTCGCCCTACCCTATGCTAGCCCTTGCCGGAACGTTCCTCGAGCACGGCCACGGCGGGCAGGGTCTTGCCCTCCAGAAACTCCAGGAAGGCCCCGCCCCCGGTGGACATGTACGAGATGCGGTCCACCACGCCGTACTTCTCGATGGCGGCCACGGTGTCGCCGCCGCCCGCCAGCGAGAAGGCCGGGCTGTCGGCCACGGCCATGCACAGGGCCTTGGTGCCCTGGCCGAACTGCTCCAACGCGCCCACCGGGCCGTTCCAGACGATGGTGCCCGCCTGCATCAGGATGTCGCGGTACAACGCGGCGGTTTCGGGGCCGATGTCCAGGATCATCTCGTCCGGCTTCACCTCCGACACCTTGCGCACCGTGGCCGGGGCGGAATCCGCGAATTCCGGTCCCACCACCACGTCCACCGGCACGGGAATCTCGCCTCCGGCGGCCTTTGCGGCGGCCATCAGGCGGGCGGCTTCCTCAACAAGGTCGGGCTCGTACAGCGAGCGGCCCACCTCGTACCCGGCGGCCCTGATGAAATTGTTGGCGATGCCCCCGCCCACGATGAGCCGGTCCACCTTTTTGGACAGCGTGTCCAGCAGGGTGAGCTTGGTGGACACCTTGGAGCCGCCGATGATGCCCACCATGGGCTTGGCCGGGGCATCCAGGGCGCGGGACAGGGCGTCCAGTTCGGCCGCCAGCAGGGGACCGGCGCAGGCCACCTTGGCGAAGCGCACGGCGGCGTGGGTGGAGGCCTGGGCACGGTGCGCCGCGCCGAAGGCGTCCATGACGAAGATGTCGCACAGGGCGGCCAGTTTGCGGCCCAATGCCTCGTCGTCCTTCTTTTCACCCTTCAGGAAACGCACGTTCTCGCACAGCACGCACTGCCCTTCCGCAACTTCGATACCGTCGATGTAGTCGCGCACCAGCGGCACGTCGCGCCCGAGCGCCCTGGAAAGATGTTCGGCCACCGGGGCCAGCGAGAAGGCGGGGTCGAACTCGCCTTCCGTGGGGCGGCCCAGGTGCGACACCAGCAGCACGCGGGCACCGGCCTTCAGGGCCATTTCTATGGAGGGCAGCGCGGCGCGGATGCGCTTGTCGCTGGTCACCTTGCCATCCTTGAGGGGCACGTTGAGGTCTTCGCGCAGCAGGACGCGCTTCCCCTTCAGATCAAGGTCGGTCATCTTGAGTACGGCCATGGATATCCCTCTAAACGCGGCATTTGCATCCTACCACGTTCGCGCCCGGTGTCCAGACCGGGGGGCGGGGGCCGCCTCCCGTGCTCTTCGCGTCCATGGGGGCAGCAACGTCCCACTTGGCGATACTGCCACAAGAGGGATTTTTGTCTGTGCCAAGGAAGAACGCCTTTTTATGGAGGGAGCGTGCCGCAGCCGTTACGCGAGCGCTTGCGCGAGTGTTACGGATGGGGACAGCAGCGCACTCTTCTCGTACGTGACCGGAATAAAAAGGCGTTCTGACGTAGGCAGAGGCAAAAAGACCCTTGTGGGTTCCTAGATCAGGGATTCCACCGCCTCGATGACCTTCTCGATCGTAATTCCGAAGTACTCGAACAACACCTTGCCGGGGGCCGACTCGCCAAAGCCGGTCATGCCCACGGCCTTGCCGTCCAGGCCCAGGTACTTCCACCAAGCACCGATTCCCGGTAGGCGGCGTCCTGACGGTCGAACTGGGTGGACGACGGCATGGACACCACGCGCACCCTGCGGCCCTTGGCGGCCAGCGCATCGGCGGCGGCCAGGGCCAGTTGCACTTCCGAGCCGGTGGCCATGACGATGGCTTCCGGCGTGCCCGCGCAGTCACGCAGCACGTAGCCGCCGCGCGCGATGGCGGCGCGCTGCTCGGGGGTGCGCTCCACGAAGGGCACGTCCTGCCGGGTCAGCGAGATGCAGGTGGGGCCGGTGGCGCATTCCACGGCGGCCTGCCACGCGGCCAGGGTTTCCACGGTGTCGCAGGGACGCCACACCTGCGCGTTGGGGATCAGGCGCAGCCCGGCCAGCTGTTCCACCGGCTGGTGGGTGGGGCCGTCCTCGCCCACGCCGATGGAGTCGTGGGTGAGCACCCAGACCACCCGCGCGCCCATGAGCGCGGACAGGCGGATGGCGTTCTTGGCGTAGTCGGAGAAGATCAGGAAGGTGCCCGCGTAGGGGATGAACCCGCCATGCAGGGCAAGGCCGTTCATGATGGCGCCCATGGCGAACTCGCGCACGCCGTAAGAGATGTAGTTGCCGGACCAGTCGCCCGGGGTGACCAGCTTGGACCCCTTGTGCCAGGTGCCCACCGAGCCGGTGAGGTCGGCCGAGCCGCCCACCAGTTCGGGCAGCAGCGGGGCCACGGCGTTGAGGGCGTTGCGCGAGGCGATGCGGGTGGCCAGCGTTTCCCTGGCCCCGTCGGCAGCGGCAAGGGCAGCGGCCACGCCCGCCTGCCAGTCGGCGGGCAGGTCGCCCGCCATGCGGCGTTCGAATTCAGCGGCCAGTTCGGGATGGGCGGCGCGGTAGCGGGCGAACAGGTCGTTCCAGGCGGCCTCGGCGGCGGCGCCGCGCGGGCGGGCGTCCCAACCGGCGTAGATGTCGGCGGGCACCTCGAAGGGCGGATGCGGCCAGTGCATGGCCTCGCGCGCGGCGGCGATTTCCGCCGCGCCCAAGGGCGAGCCGTGGCAATTGTGGCTGCCCGCCTTGGTGGGCGCGCCCTGGCCGATGCGGGTCTTGCAGCAGATCAGGCTGGGCTTGCCGGGCACGGCGCGGGCGGCCTTCACCGCCGCGGCCACCGCCTCGCCGTCGTGGCCGTCCACGTCGCGCACCACGTGCCAGCCGTACGCCTCGAAGCGGGCCGGGGTGTCGTCCGCGAACCACCCGGCGATGTCGCCGTCGATGGAGATGCCGTTGTCGTCATAGAAGGCGGTCAGCTTGCCGAGGCCCAGGGTGCCCGCCAGCGAGCACGCCTCGTGCGAGATGCCTTCCATCATGCAGCCGTCGCCCAGGAAGACGTACGTGGAATGATCCACCACGTCGAAGCCGGGACGGTTGAACTGCTGGGCCATGAGCCTTTCGGCCATGGCCATGCCCACGGCGGTGGCGATGCCCTGCCCCAGCGGACCGGTGGTGGTCTCCACGCCGGGGGTGATGGAGTATTCGGGGTGGCCGGGGGTCTTGGAATGCAGCTGCCGGAAGTTGCGGATGTCGTCCATGCTCACGTCGTAGCCGGAAAGATGCAGCAGCGAGTAGATGAGCATGGAGCCGTGCCCGTTGGAAAGCACGAAGCGGTCGCGGTCGGCCCATTTGGGGTTGGCGGGGTTGTGCTTCAGGCAGTCGTTCCAGAGCACTTCGGCGATGTCCGCCATGCCCATGGGCGCACCGGGGTGCCCGGACTTGGCCTTTTCCACGGCGTCCATGCTGAGCACGCGGATGGCGTTGGCGAGTTCCTTGCGAGACGGCATTGCAACCTCCAGCGGGGTTC
>JALHHV010000224.1 GCA_022837365.1 Desulfovibrio sp.
AGGATGACCACCGCCGCGATGGCCGCGACGCCCGCCATGCCGATCATAATCTTTTCCCTGCGGGTCATGCCTTCACCCACCGATGCGCGTTGCGTTGCCGTTCACCTTCACCCAGATGGACACCTTGTAGCCCGGCCACTGGGTGCCCGCGGTCACTTCCATGGATTCCACGCGATCCAGCCACGGCTGCGCCGTGACCTGCATCAGAAAGGCGCGGAACGATTCCAGCGGGCCGTCCATGACGCCGTCCAGCCGCACCATGTCGCTGTTGCCCAGCACCGATTCCGCCAGCGGCACGAAGCGCACGCCCTTGAGCGAGGCGCGGTTGCCCATGTCCTGCAAGGCGCCGATGGCTTCCGCCAGGGCGGGCGGGTTGGGCGCGGCCAGCGCGGTGCGCCGGGCCAGCGATGCGTCGAAGCGGGCGGCGTCGGCCTTCATTTCGGCGATGACCGGGGCGAAGGCCTGCTGCATCTGCAACATGGCGCGGATCTGCGCCGTTTCTTCGCGCACGCGGGCCGTCTCGCGCATGGCGGGCGCGATGAGCAGCAGCGCCATGCCCACGATGGCCGCAAGGGACAGCCCGGGTACGAGAAAGGGTGATGTGCTTTTGGATGCTTGCATGGCTGTGCCCGTCACACCAGTTTGAGGGTGGCTATGAACTGGAGCGATTCGGTGGCGGAACCCGTTTCCGGGGTCTTTTTCTCCACCGTCACCGAAAGCACCATGGGCGAGCGTTCCAGCCGGTACAGGAAGTCGGCCAGCATGGCCTCGCGCTGGAGCATGTCGCCGGAGACCACCCCGGTGACCACGCCCTTGGCGTCCTTCGCGCCGGGAACCTGGGCATGGTCCAGCTGCGTCAGGCGCAGGCCGGAAAGGCGCACCCCCGACGGGGTGACGGCCGCCAGTTCGGACAGCAGGGCCACGGACACCTGGCGGCGGCTCATGGACTGCACGGCCAGGCGCAGGGCCTTGCCCTTGGCAGAGGCGGCCAGCAGCCCGGCCTTGTCGGTGGTTTCACCGTAGGCGGTCAGCTGCTGGCGCAACGCGTCGCGGTCGTTGCGGGCCGAAAGCAGGGCCGCGCCCTGGATGCTGGCGAACACCGCCGTGCACACCACCACCACCATGCTGCCCACGGCCACGGCCAGGCGGATGCGTTCGCGCTGGCGGGCCTGCTTGCGCTCGCGGAAGGTGTTGACGCAGTTCTGGGTGCGGTCGTCGCTGGATAGCGAAAGGCCGACGGCCCACTGGCCTTCGGCGCAGTCCGGCGGCAGCTTGGCGATGTCCAGTTCCGCCCCCGGCGTGGCCGGGCCGCGCTGGCTGTTCAGGGCCGCGCACGGAATGCCCACCTGGCGTCCGAATTCGTCCACCAGCGGTTGCAGGCAGCCGCCGGGGGTGGAAAGGAACATGCGCGACACGGCGGGGTAGCCGAGGGTGTTGGCGAAGTGGTCCATGGTGCGTTCCAACTGGCGCACCAGGCGTTCCACGGCCGGGGCGATGCTGGAGCCGATGTCGGCCACCGGCCGGGTCGCCGGTTCTGCGGGCGGGGCGGGCGCGGCGGAGGGCACGGGCATGGGCTGGCCGGTGGCGCCCTGCGTCGGGACGGACTGTCCGCAGGCGCTGTCGCGCAGCAGCAGGGCGCGGGCCTCGGCGTCGTCAAGGGGGCGGGCGGTGCCGGCGGTGGATTCCACCAGGGCGCGGGCCAGGCTGGCGAAGCCGGTCTTGACCATGCGGCTCAGGACCACCTGGGACGAGGAGTAGATGTCGATGCGGGTCGATTCCTCGTCGATGTGCAGCACCACGAACTGTTCCGTGGCCGGGTCCAGCCAGCCGGTGGTGAACAGGTTGTGCGAGGCGATGACCCGCGTGGCCGCGCCCGCCAGGGCGAAGCCCGCCCGCTGCACGATGTTGCGCACCTCGCCAAGGGCCGCGCGCACCGCCAGCGTGGCGGTGACGGGCAGCTTGGGCACGCCCTTTTCGATGATCTCGCTGCCGATGGTGCAGTCGAACACCGATTGCCGCTCGTCGAACTCGCGTTCCTTGCGGGCGGTCCAGAAGGCCACGTCGTCGCGTTCCTTGGCCGAAACCTTGGGAATGCGGAAGTGCCAGTGTTCGGCGTGTTCGTCGGGCAGGGCGGCCCACACCTCAAGGTCGGGGGCGGGGCCGCAGAAGTCCAGGATCTGCTGGCGCAGGAAGGAGGAGAAGGCGTCGTCGCCGGGGCGGATGCCGGCGGGAATACGGACGGCCTGCACCCCCTGCAACACCGGCAGGCCCGTGCGTCCGTGGCGGCTTTCCGCCAGGTACAGGCACCGGCCGCGCCATTCCACGCCGAGCACGCGGCGTTCCTTCAGCGGGCGCAACAGCGGGATGTTCCACTTGCCGGAGCCCGGCTCCGGCCGGGGAGCGGGGCGCGCGGAATCGCCCTTGCGGATGAGTTCGAGCAATCGCCCGGTGGAGGACGCATTGGCGTGCAGACCCATGAAACCACCATCCCGATTACGGTTTCCCGGGCGGCGCGGGCCGCCCGTGGTTGTCGTGCCGTATCGCAAGGCCAGAAGCGGCGCACGGATGCTTCCGCCGCCGTGGCGGCGCAAGCCTGCCGTGTCGACCAAACCCGGCCGTTCGTCATGACCCGTCGGAACCGAATGGTGCCGGCAGGTTATGACGGTGAGGTGTCCGTCCGGTTCTGCTCGTGTGGATGATGCGGAATGCGCCGGGCCGAAAGGCCCCCCTGCGGCCCGGCGTATCCCCCCCTTCTATGACGGCTCTGACCTTGCAACAAAGAATTACTGGCGTGCAACCGCATTATAACTTTTCTAGAGAAAAGACCACTCACCGTTGCGCTGCGTAAGCGGAAGGGCCGGGCCGTACTGGCGCGGCGCGCGGTTCTCCGGGCGGTGCACGCGGGAGAAAAGTAACGGTGTCGCCACTATACCCTGCGGAAGGAAAAAAACAATCACCCGAAGCCGCGACGGCGGGTGATATTTCGGGTGATTTTTGGGGGAGGGGCGGAGTTGGCCTTTCTTTGGCGCAAGGGAGCCCGTCACGCGCGCCCCGGTCCGCCGGATGCCGCGCGGGAGGCGGGAGGCGGCGGGCAGGCCCCCCCGTGCCCCTTGCGCCGGATCGGGGCGATTCCGGCGGGGTGGGGCACGGGGCGGGGGGCGTTGCGATCAGCGGCGGCAGGCCGCGCGGAACAGATTGCCGGGGTCGTTGATATCGAAGTTGTGAGTTGAGCCTGAATTGCTGAGCACACCGTATATGTTGCTTGGGGAATGGGCCTCTCCAGTGGCGTAATAATAGCCGGAATCCCAACCCGCAGCGAGGGCTGCACCCTTGCCCGTGGGGTCCGGGTTGGAGCCCCAGGCCGATGTCGCGGGCATAACGGCCTGCAATTCCGTGGCAGTGGGCAGCTTGCCGCCGCCGACGTAGACGCCAGCGGTCCATGTGCCGGGGTCTCCGGGATACGCAGCGCCGTTGCAGTGCGAGTAGGCAAGAGTCCAGGCGCCGTACACGGCATGGCCGGGGACGGGGGCTCTGAACACCGCCAGCGGCCCATCGGGGTAACTGACCGCCTGGCTGGCCGTGCGGTCTTCCCCGTCCAGATGCACTGTCGCGCGGATGGTGACGTTGCGTTCGCCGACGATGTCCGTCAACTGGATGATGGCCTTGCCGCCGGACGTGTTCGAGGTGGTCGTGGTCACAAGGTCTGCAATGACCATGTCACCCAGGTCCGATGGGGCGCTGGTCCCCCAGTAGAGACCGGTTCTCCGGGAGCCCCAGCCGCTGACCATGGCCTGGGAGTTGTTCTGCGCGGCCGTCACGCTCCAGGTGACGGGGGTTCCATTGGCGACGTCCGATCCGTCCGCGTTCTTCACGGCAACGGTTACCGACGCCGTGGACATGCCGTTGGAAAAGGCGCTGCCGTCGGCATGGGTGTCTATGGAGACGTATTGCGCGGTAGAGCCGCCGGAGGCCGCCACCGCAAAGGTCTGCGAGACATTGCCGCTGGCGATGGTGAGGAAGGTGGACGCCGGGGCCGAGGGGTCGAGCCGGACGCGGAATTGCCCCTGCGCGTCCGTGATGTAGGTCTTGGAAAGGAGCGCTACCGCATGGGCGGTCCTTACCGAAACCAGTTCGCCCAGAACATCCAGGGCGCGGGCCAGCAGGGTTCGGTCCGGCACGGCTTGGGCCTGCGTGAGATATGGTCCGGACGCCGTCACGAGCACGGTTTGCCCGGCCGCGTACTTGCCAAAGCCGTCGCGCACGCGGAACAGAAAGCCGTTGGAGCCGTCCGGCCCGAGGTACTCGATCCGGTGTGATTGTTTTGCCTTGTACTCCAGTATGATGCGATTTTCCCTGTCGACGAATTCATGCCGCGAGCCGGATACCGTGCGCAGTTCCGCCACCTTGTTGTGGGATATCTGGTCCTCCCACGGCATCTGGAAGTGGTAGGTGAAACGCAGGCCGAACTCGGTATCGCTGCGCCCCCGTTCGGTGGACCGCTGGGTGATGAAGCCGGAAACCAGCGGAACGGGCGTGTATTCGATGCCATAGCTCCATACGCGGGGGTCTTTTTCCAGATCGCTCGTGCTGAACATGCCCACATGGTCGCCATGCCATTGCGAATAACCGCCGGTAAGCGCCACGTTGCGGTAGAAGGGCAGGTAACCCCTGGCCCGCAGGTCCCAGCCTTCGGCGGGGCGCTCCTGTATGAAATCGCCGTCGAAGTCCTTGGAATCGCGCCATGATGAAAGCGGGTAGTAGTAGTTGGAGGCAAGGTGCAGCCAGTCGTACTGAACTTCCGCGCCGATGCCGCCACGCTGGTGGGCGCGGGTGAAGTCGTAGTCGAAAAAGGCGTTGTAGCCGAGCATCCAGTTGCCGGAATCCTGCATGCCCGTGGCCTGGGGAAACCACCGCTGCCCAAGGCCGAGATTGCCGATCCAGCGGTCGGCGCCCCGGCCTGCGCTTGTTCCGGATGCGAGGCCGGACATGGACCGGGCCCCGGCTTGAGTGAAGACCGTGGTAAGCGGGCTGTCGTGGAGGGGAAAGAGAAGGTCGCCCTCGCCGTTGGGGCGTCCGTCGGCATCCACGGTGAAATTGAGGCGCGCGCGCCCGCCGTCCGTCAGTTGGGAAAGGCCCGCTTCGGCGAACGAGTTGGCGAAGCCGAGGCCATGGCCCAGGGCGCGTTGCAGGGCCATGCCATGCGGGTCGAGCCCGTCCATGTCCATGCTCCACCCCCGGTGGACGCCCCCATCGGACAACGGGTCCGAGGGGCGGATGAACCGGTTGGCGGACGGGTCGTAGCCGGGAACGGCCGCATTGCCGATGCCCAGTCCGTTTCCCGTGCCGTGCAGTGCGTAGGACACCGCGCGCCGGCCGTCGACGCCGGTCGCTGTTCCATCCCGCGCCGCCTTGCGCACCGTGCCGTCCTGATGAAAGCCCAACCCCTCGTCCTGCGGTTGGTTCATCCGGGCGGGGTCATCCATGGAAACCGGCAGCCCCATGAAGGCGGCGGCCTGTTCGGCCAGAATGCGTGCGAAGGATTTCGGAGGGGACGCTCCACCGTGTAGCGGAGGCGTGGCGGTGGGTTGATGCGGCGTCTGGTCCGGTTTCGCCATATCGGCAGGAGGCGGCCCGGAGCCGTCCGTTCGGAACAGAGTGGAGGGCTCCGCTGCCGCTGCCGCCCGCATGGCGGCGTCCTTGATACCAGCTTCTTCCACCGCCTTGGCGCGCTCCGGGCCGTTCAGCCGGGCCAGCACATGGGCTGCCCCGGCGTCGCTGTCCTGTGGAGCAGCCTGGCCGGGCAATGGCAGGGGAAGGCACAGGGAAAGGATCAGGGCGTAGGCCAGCACGCGCGACAATGGGCGGGCGATGCCGCCGGTTTTGCCGTGTGGTCGTCCCATGCCTGATGTCCACGTGTGGATCCGGCAGGAGAGAAGCGCCTGCAACGCACCGGAACGGAGGGGTTGGTGGTGTGCGTCGGGGGTGTGTTCAGTGTCGGAGCGTACATGTTTTTGACTCTTCATCTCCCCTCCTGTTGCGGTAACGCATGGTAGATTTAATTGTACTGTATTGATTGTTGAGTCGAATGCGGTATATTATTGTAGGGTTTCATTTTGAATGTTACTATCCATGACTTATAATTGTGTGTTGCGTGGATGATCTTTGAAAATACTGCATGGATATTCTATTTATTTATGCGATGTATTTGGACGGGGAAAACGGTTTCCGATTGATTGCATTGGCAATGATGCTGTGCGTATCAGAGGCGTTATGGAGTGCTCATGATAGATTCGTGATGAAAAAAAACAATCACCCGCCGGAGTTGCGGCGGGTGATCTTTCGGGTGATCTTTAGGGTGATGAATGCGCAAGGCCATGGGCTGGCCGTTATGCGCAAGGCATTGCGCGAAAGGGGATGGTCGCCGGATGGCCGACTTCACCCGCCGGAGTCGTGCGGATGGTTCAACTGTCGGGGCCGGCCGGGTCGAACCGCGTGACGGCGTTGCGCAATTCCTGCTGGTTGCCCACGCCGAGTTGCCGGTAGATGTTGCGCACGTGGGTCTTCAGGGTGTTGTACGAGATG
>JALHHV010000225.1:0-1038 GCA_022837365.1 Desulfovibrio sp.
CCCCGACGCGGCGCATCGTGGTGATGGAAGGGCTGCTCGACCTGCTGCCCGCGCAGGCCAAGCACGGCCTGCTCGTGGCGTTGCGCCGCGCCATGCCCGGGGGCGTGCTGCTGCTGGACGCCCTGGATGCGGCAGGCGCGGCCTTCGACAACCGGCGGCCGGAGAGGTTTACCGGACATCCCGCCCTGCGGGTGCACGGGATTTCCGATGATGCCGGGCTGTTTTTCCTGGATGCGGGCTGGGCCGTCACTCGTTCGCAGGCCATCATGGGGCGGGTGCCCGCCATGGTCTGCGCCCGGTACGGGCTGCCCGCCGTCCTTGGCAGGGTGCCCCTGCCCGCCGCCATGACCGACCACTACCGGTGCTATGCGCTGCGCCCGGCGCGCGACCTGGCCTCGGGCGCGCAGGCGGGGGAACGTACGCCGCGCGGGGATGGTTCCGTCCGATGATGGTGCTCGCGGTGTTGTTGCTTCCGGTGTTCCTGGTCTCCTGCGGGACGTACCTGTTGTTCCACTACGAGGCCTGCAATTCCACGCGGCCGGTGCCGCCGCCGCACAGCCTTACCGATCTCGCGCGGGGCGTTGTCATGTCCTTCACCGGCATCCTGCTGGTCGTGGCCACCGCGCCCCTGTATTTCCACCTGCGGCGGTTCGGGCGGCGCGGCGCGCCATCGGGTCTTTCGTTGCTGCCGCCCGTAATCCTCATCCACGGCTCGGACCTGCATGCCGGAGTGTGGGTGGTGTTGCGGCGGCTGCTGGTCCGGGGCGGCTTCACGCGGGTGTATTGCCACGCCTGGCGCCCGTCGGGCCGTCCGCTGGAGGAATACGGGGCGGAAGTGGATGCGGCGCTGCTGGCCGTGGACAGGGTGTTCCCCGGAGAGCGCCCCCTGGTGGTGGGGCACAGCATGGGCGGCCTGATGGCCCGCATCTGGCTGCACGGAAGGCGGCATCCGGAGTCGCGCGTGGCGGGCATGGTGACGCTGGGCAGCCCGCACCGGGGGTCGAAGACCGCCCGGATGTTCGGCAGGCGCAAGGACGG
>JALHHV010000225.1:1126-4809 GCA_022837365.1 Desulfovibrio sp.
TCGGCCGGGTGGAAGGTGCTGGAAACCCCGCCGGTGAGCCACATGTGGCTGGTGCTGCACCCCGGCATCTGCCGGATGGTGCTGCGCGAACTGCATCTGGCGCTGTCGGGCGTGGCTTCGGGCAAACCGGCTGGCCCCTGCGGGGAACGTATCGAGGACAGTCCGGCATCATGAGGAAAGGCAGCATGCGGAAGAACGGGATGGAAGCCGGAGCCGGGGATGCCTGGCCTTCCGGACCCGGAAGGGACGCAATCCCAATGATGGAGGCGGCCGGGGCGCTTTCCGGCGGAGAGCGCGGGGAAATCAGCCTGAACGGCGTCAGCGAAACGCTGCTCATTCCCGTGTGGGCGCGGGCGGTGGAAAGCCTGCGGGGCGACGGACTCGTCCAGGACCCATACGCGCTGCGGATGGTGGATGCCATCGACTACGATTTCGGCAAGTTCCGGAACAGCTGGATATCGCAAACGGGCGTGGCCGTGCGCACGCGCATCCTGGACCGGGCCGTGGCGCGCTTTCTGGCCCGGCACCCCCAGGGCGTGGTGGCCCTGCTCGGGTGCGGCCTGGATGCCCGGTCGCGGCGCATGGACAACAACGCGGCGCTGTGGATCGAACTGGACCTGCCCGAGGTCATCGCCTGGCGGCGCGGCTTTTTCGACGAGGACGCGCGGCACAGGATGCTGGACATTTCCGTGCTCGACACGGCGTGGTTCGCCGAGGTGCCCCCCGGCCGTCCGGTGCTGATCCTGGCCGAGGGCCTGTTCATGTACCTGCCGCCGGAGGAGTTGCGCTGCCTCGTGCGCGACATGGCCGAGGCGTTTCCCGGTGGGGAACTGGTCTTCGAAGCGCTGTCGCGTTCGTATGTGGGGCGCAGCGCGCGGCACGACAGCGTTTCGAAGTGCGATGCCGCGTTCACCTGGGGCATCGACAAGGGCAGCGACATTTGCGCGTGGTCGCCCCGGCTGGAATTCATGGGCGACCTTCACTACTTCGATTGCCCGCGAAACCGGTGGCGCTGGCTGTGGTGGATCAGATGGCTGCCGTACATCCGGCGGATGGTCAAGATAAGTTCCTTCCGTTTCCGCCATGCCGCCACCGGCGGCGCGGCGTGACGCCCGCGCGCCGGGCTGTGCGGCGCACGCGGACAGGAAGAGTGCCAGGAAGAGTGCATGGAACGGGCGTGAAAGGGGGGACATTCCCTGCGCCGACGATCGACAAGGAGACTGCCATGACCGCGCAATTGTGGAACGCCCTGGCCCAGGCAACGCCCGTGGCCAAGGCGGTGTTGGGGATACTGCTGTTCATGTCGCTGGCGAGCTGGGCCTACATGTGCGGCAAGTGGCTTTGCCTGCGGGCGGCGCATGCCCGGAACAAGCAGGGCATAGACCGGTTCGACGCCGCGCCCGATCTCGCGGGGGCGCTGGATTCCCTGCGGGCCGGATCGTGCTCGCCCCTGCAATCGGTGGCGCTGCGCGGCCTGCGCGAGTTCAACCGCATCGCCAGGACGGGCGACGTGGACCGGCTGCTGAACAACAACGTGCGCCGGGCCTTGCGGCAGGGCGTCGCCGAGGAAATGGCCCGGTTGTCCTCCTCGCTGTCGCTGCTCGCCTCGGTGGCCAACACGGCGCCCTTCATCGGCCTGTTCGGCACGGTCTGGGGCATCATGCATTCGTTCCACAACATCGGCACGGAGAAAAGCGCGGCCCTGGCCACCGTGGCCCCCGGCATATCCGAGGCGCTCATCGCCACGGCGGTGGGGCTGTTCGTGGCCATTCCCGCAACGCTTGGCTACAACACGTTTCTTTCGCGGCTCGGCAACATCGAGGCGCAATGCATCAACTTCGCGGGCATGTTCCTGAACCGGGTGGAGCACGAGGCGGAACGCCATCCGCAGGGGTTGGACACGGCCGGAATGGGAGGGCAGTGACATGGGCGCGTCCGTAGGTGGCGGCGGCGGTTTCGTCGCCGAGATCAACGTCACCCCGTTCGTCGACGTCATGCTGGTGCTGCTGATCATCTTCATGGTCACGGCGCCCATGATGACCGAAGGGCTTGAGGTGGACGTGCCGCAGACCAAGATGGTGGACGTGCTGCCCACGGACAGCGATCACGTGATCCTGACCGTGGACAAGGCCGGGGTGCTGTTTCTGGATGAGTACCGGGTAGCCCCCGAAGAACTGGAAGGGCTGCTGCGCAGCAACGTCGTGCGCATGCAGCGTCAGCTTTTCCTGCGGGCGGACAAGGGCGCGGCCTACGGCGACGTGGTCGGCGTGATGGGGCGCGTCCGCGCGGCCGGGATAGAAAAGCTGGGAATCGTCGCGGAACGCGACCCCGGTTTGGAGTAGCCATGTCGGGACGGGACTGGATGGTGTCACTGGCGCTGCATTGCGGCCTTGCGGGCGTTCTTGTGTACGGGGCGACCCGGGCCGAGGATACGCCCCGCCCCGTGGAGCGCGTCTACGAGGTGAGCCTGGCGGAATTCGCCCCCGCGCCCCCCGAGATTCCGGCCGTGCCGCCTCCTCCTGCGGAACCCGCCCCGCCGCCCCCGCCGTCTTCCCCGCCCCCCCGGCGCGAAACGAAGACCATCGCGCCGAAAAAGAAGCAGGATGCCCCGCCGGTACAGGCCGAAGCCCCGCCGCCCCCCGCCCCGCCCGAAACAGTGACCGATCCCCGGCCGCAGGCCGAGCCGTCGCCGGAAGCGGGCCGCGTCGTGGCCCGGTATGCCCCCCGCAATGTTTCGGGCTACCTTGCCTACGAATCGGACAAGGTGGACGAGCGGCCCGCCGTGGCCCGGCGCGTGATGCCCGATTACCCCCGGAGCGCCCGGCGGCAGGGCATTCAGGGCCAGGTCGTGGTGCGCATCGTGGTGGACAAGGACGGCAACCCGCAGGCGTGCGCCGTCCACTCGGCCGCCCCCGAAGGCTATTTCGAGGAAGTGGCCTTGCAGGCTGCACGGCAGATGCGGTTCATTCCCGGCAAGGTGAAGGGAACGCCTGTGAACACCCTGGTCACGGTACCGTTCGTGTTCAGGTTGCAGTAACCCCTTCGGCATGTTCGTGGCCGTGTGTCTGCGGCGCTGTTCCCCCGCCATGCGGCGATTGCTCGTGACGATGGCCGAGGTGGAAATCAGGCTGGACGGCCCCTTTCCCTGGCGAACATGGAAAAGCTGGCCTTGACGAGCAGCGCCGCCAGAATCTGGATGGCCGCGGCCGCGACGAAGATGCCGCCGATCCCCGTGGTGCCGAAGGTTATGCCGCCGATGGCGGCGGCAAGCCCGATGGAGAACTGGATGGCCGCCACGGGCACTCCGCCCCGATTTCCGCCTTGTCGGCGAGCGTTCTCGTGATCCTGCCACGCCTTCCTTGATGACCTTCCCGAGGACCGCCGGAAGAGGACGGCGAAGGGCGGCAGGCTGCCTGATCAGCACCCACCTGACACAGCCGCGCCGGGCGCGGCTGTGTCAGGTGGGTGCTATCGCGTATCCCTTGAAAGAATGACCGGAATTTTACGATTGCCCTGGATTTTTTTCGTAGGGCGGCGTCAATGTTGCGTTAATCCGTTTTTTGTCGTGGGTTGTAGACGGATTATTCCTTGATGGTGGTCGTTTTGGTTTGGCGACGGTAACTGTTGAAAATCATTATGCCGGATCATTATATTTATAATTGGGAATCAAAATACTTCCCAAT
>JALHHV010000226.1 GCA_022837365.1 Desulfovibrio sp.
CCGTCGCACTCAGCGGAGGCACCGACAGCCTGTTCGCGCTCCTGCTCCTGCTGGAGCAGGGGCAGGACGTGTTCGGCCTGCACGCGCGCTTCCTGCCTCCGCAGCCCGGCAAGCCGGACCCGGCCGAGGCCATCGGCGCCCTGTGCGCCCGCCTTGGGGTGGACTTTCACGCCGTGGACCTGGCCGACGCCTTCGAGGAGGCCGTGGTGGCCCCGTTCGTCGAGGAATACGTGGTGGGGCGCACGCCCAACCCCTGCGCCCGGTGCAACGCCACCATGAAGTTCGGCCTGCTGCTGGACGCCGCGCGCCGCCTTGGCGCGGCCCGCCTGGCCACCGGCCATTACGTGCGCCAACTGCGCCACCCGGAATGGGGCATGACCCTGCAACGGGGGACCGACCCGGCCAAGGACCAGAGCTATTTCCTGTCGCTGGTGGCCCGCGCCCGGCTGGAGCAGGCCGTGTTCCCGCTGGGCAACTGGCGCAAGGAACAGGTGAAGGCCGAACTGGCGAAACGGAACATCGTTCCGCCGCTGCCGTCGGAAAGCCAGGAAATCTGCTTCGTGCCCGGCGACGACTACCGCGCCTTCCTGCGCCACCGCCAGGCGCGCCTGCCCGGCCCCGGCCCCATCGTGACCGTGCGCGGCCGCAAGATCGGCAGCCACCGGGGGTTGTGGCAGTACACCGAGGGCCAGCGGCGGGGCCTGGGCATCGCCTGGGACGAGCCGTTGTACGTGGTGGCCAAGGACATGGAGAACAACGTGCTGCTGGTGGGCGGGCGCGAACACCTGGCCGCGCGCGGCTGCCTGGCCGAGGACGTGAACCTGCTGGTGGACCCGTCCGACTGGCCCGCCGAGATCAGCGTGCGCACCCGCTACCGCCAGGCCCCGCAGCCCGCGCGGGTGACCGTGGGCGACACCGGCATGGCCGTGCGCTTCCGCGAGCCGCAAACCCCGCCCGCGCGCGGGCAGGTGGCGGCGGTGTACGATGCCGAAGGCCATGTGCTGGCCGGGGGCGTCATCCTGGGGCCGGTGTAGGCCCCGGACTCCTTGCGGCCGCAGCCGCCTTCGACCCTACTGCGTCGTGCAGATGCACTGCGACACGTTCAGGGCCTGCAGGTAGCGGTGCGTCAGCAGCGACATGTCCAGTCCCAGTTCGGCAAAGCCCCGCGCGGCATCGCCGAAGTCCCCCCGCTCGTACGACTCCACCACGTGCAGCCAGTGCGCCAGCGCGCCGCGCCGCTCGATGAGCGCCTCGTCGATGTCGCTGCTGAGCCGGATGTCCGCCAGAACCGCCTCCATGGGCATGCCCAGGATTGCGTCCAGCAGCGAGAACAGACCGGCCAGGTACAACCTGTCCGGCGGCGGCCCGCCGGTGGTGCTGTTGCGCAATGCCTCGGCAAAGATGCCCCTGAACACCGACATGCGGATCAGTTCCGGCACGAACGGCCCCTTGGCGATGCCGGAAAGCAGCGCGGCGCACAGCCACCGGCGCAGCCCCGTCTCGCCCATGAGCCTGGCCGCGAACTCCACGGAGGATACCCGCGCGGTGAAGGAGAAGTGCGCGGAATTCAGGTAGCGCAACAGCCGGTAGGACAGCGACACATCGGCCCGGATGGCCTCGATGAGGCGCGGGGTGGTGGTGCTGCCGGAAGAGAATATCTTGATGGTCTTCAGCCGCAGGGCCTGGGTGGTGCTGACGGTGCACCCGGAGGCCAGTTGCGGGCGCGCCATGAAATACCCCTGGAACAGATGGCACCCCAGCTTGCGGCAGTATTCCAGCGTGGCCCGGTCCTCGATCTTTTCGGCCACCACCCTGGCCCCGACCGCAAGCACCCGCTCCACGTCCCGCGCCACGTCCGCGCGCGGCCTGTGCAGCACTTCCACCTTCACGTAGTCGGCCAGGGGCAGCAGTGCGTCCGCCGGGCCCGGCCCTGCGTAGTCGTCGAGGGCGATGGTGAAGCCGCGCTGCTTGAGCGCCGACAGTTGCGCCATGACCCCAGGTGAGGCCGAGGTGGTTTCCAGCACCTCGATGCAGGTGCGGGCGGGGTCGAGCATGTTGGCCAGACCGCTGAGCAGCAGGGATTCGTCGAAGTTGACGAACAGCATCCGGGCGTCGCCCAGGCTGTCCATGATCAGCGGCAGGCCGTCGATGATCACCGAGGACGTGGCGACGGCGCCGGAAAATGGCGGGCAATTGCCGGGCGGCCAGCATGCGTTTCTGTACAACAGCTCGAATCCGAAAATGTGACCGGCGGTGTCGAAGATGGGCTGGTGCGCGACCATGACGGGCGTGCTTCCGGGACGCCCGGGCATGGCATCCCTGGCGGGCGTGCCGGTTGTTGCCGTGTCGGGTGGGCGGACATCGTTGTTCAGGATTTCGTCCATGGGGCCTTCCGCTCCTGGAATTGTCTGGTTGTAGTCGAGCCCACATGAAATAATCGGAATCCGTGACCCGCGACAGTCGGGCATGCCCCATGAATGGGTGTGAGTACATGCTATTGATGGAGATGCGGGTGGGGACGCCGGGCAGGAAATGGAGCAGGAGGGGGGCGGGGGCTGGTGGCGTTGATGCCGGAAAGGGTGGGGGCGATGCGCCTTTCATGCGGGTGGCGCATGGGGGCGGGCGGGTGCGCGCGGGATGACGGGCATCCGGCGTCGTTGGCCCGTGGGCAACAGGCGAGGAAGGGTGCGGGTGCGGGGCGGCAACCGGAAGGAAGGGATCAGCAGAGCTTGGGCAGGGGCATGGCGGCGGGGTGGGCGTCCGGGTGGCTGGCTGTGGCGGCCAGCACGCGCGGCGTGGATACGGCGGTCAGCGCCCCGCGCAGCACGTCGGTGTCCAGCGGCTTGGGCAGCACGGCGTCGGCGCCCATGAGGTGGGCGGTGCGGATGGCCGACTCCATGTCCATGACCGGCGTGCCGCCGGACATGGCGATGACTTTCACCCCCGGGAACTCGCGCCGCAGCTGCGCGATGGTGGCCAGTCCGTCCTGCTCGGGCATGATGATGTCGGTGATCACCACGTCGGCCGGGGCGGTGCGCTGGCAGGTCATGCACGAGCGGCCGTTGTCCGCCGTGGCCACCTCGTGCCCCCAACTGCACAGCAGGGCTTCGAGAAAGCACAGCGTCACGGCATCGTCGTCCACGACCAGTATCCGCACCTCGACCTCCGGTGGGCATGCGGGAAGGCCCGCGGGATGTCCGCGCCGCCGGTGCGGCAACGCGGGTGTCTTGCCTGTGAACCGGGCATTGCGCCCGGCCCGTCGCCATGCGGACACGTGTCCGCAAACGCCATTGCCCCCACGGGGGCCGGGCTAGCGCTCGGCCGACATGCGCAGGGGCAGCAGGGGACGATGGATCTCGGCGCCGCCCGCATCGGGCTCCAGACGGTAGCCCAACTGCCGCGCCATGTATTCCAGCGGCCTGATGTTGCCGGTGTGCTTCATGATTTCAAGAAGCGTCTCGACACCCAGCTTGGCCCCGGTATCGTACGGGTTGATCTCGCGGAGCAGGGTGGAGTAGGGCTTGCCGATTTCCTTGGCCAGCGCCTTGGCCGGGGTGGGGCTGTCCAGCACGATGCCGTGGACGATCTTGGTCAGTTCGGAAAGCATGAGCGGTCTCCTGGTTGGGATCAAGGGCGACACGCGCATGTCCTATCAAAAGTCATACCATGGCGTTATTTTTGGTTTTGTCTTGTAAAAATTTACAATGTCATTCTGGTGTGGACGAACCGTCCCCCGCCCATTGCCGCATCACGCCGTGCTTGCGCAGCAGCGCGTACAACCGTTGCCGCGACAGTCCGGCCATGCGGGCGGCCCTGGTGATGTTGCCCCCGCTGGCCAGCAGCAGGTGGTGCAGGTAGCCCTTTTCCACGCTGCCGAGGGCGGCGTTGCGGTAGTCCTTCCAGGCCGGGGGTGCGATGCCGCACGGCGGTTGGGGCGCCGGGGCTATTCCGCCGGAGACGGTCTGGCCGGGCGCACCCGCGGCGGGGGGCGGGCAGGCGATGCCCGGCACGCAGCCCGCGGGGTTCCTGGCGTTCCCTGGTGTCCCCTGTCCGGCCAGGTTGCCGAATCCGTCGGCTCCGGCGCTTGCGCCGGGCGCCAGCCTGTGGCGGGCGCGGCGGGCGCGCAGGGGCACGGGCAGGTGTTCCGGTTGCACCACCGGCTCCTCGCGGGCCTGCAACAGCGC
>JALHHV010000227.1:0-4539 GCA_022837365.1 Desulfovibrio sp.
GCCCTTGGCGTCGAGGTCGAGGGTCAGGGTGTCCTCTCCGCCGCTGGCGGCCCGCGCGGGCGCGCCCTTTGCCTGCTGCCCGCCGGGGGCCAGCAGGCCATTTACGCCCGTCACGGCCAGCCGGGCCGTGGCGTCGAGCGGGGACGCGCCGGTGAGGGGCGGCAGCAGCGGGTATTCCGCGCCGTCGCGGGTGTCGGGGGCGGTAAGGTCGGCCGTGAGCTTGCCGGAGAGGTTGCCCCCGGCAAGCTCGCGCAGTTCCAGCCGCAGGGGGGCTGCGTAGCCGCCGCTGGCCCGCGCGGACAGGACGGGCGATGCGCCCAGCAGGTGCTGAAGCTGGGGGGAATGCCAGCGCAACCCTTCACTACGGCCACTCAGCGTCAGGTTCAGGCCGGGGGTGGCGTCGGTGGGCGTGGTCCCCGGAACGGGCGGCAGGCGCAGGTCCAGGTCCGCCTCCAGCCGCGCGTTGCCCGCCAGCAGGGGGGGCGGGGTGGCCGGGGCGGGCGGCGTCAGCAGCGCCAGCAGGCCGGGAAGGTCCGGCAGTCCGGCCGCAAGGGTGGCCGTAGCCTGCCGGGTGGCGGCATCCCACGCGCCCCCTCCGGTCAGGAGGGTCAGGATGGTAAGCGGGGCGGCGTCCCCGCCGTGCCTGCCCGCATCGCTGGTCCCGTCCTTGGCTGCCGGGGTGGCTGCCGGATCGGCGGCCAGACCGGCGGCGAGCCGCAGGCCGTCCAATGCCAGCCGCTGGCCGGTGCGGTGCAGGGTGCCGTCCATGTTCACGGCAATATCCGCGTGCGCAACCGCCGCCACACCGCCCAGGTCAACCCGGCCGCGCAGGGCCAGCGCGTCCCCGTCCGGCCCGCTCAGGCGGCCCTGCACGGGGCATGCAGCGCGCCGTCGGCAAGTTCCAGGCTCCATGCGCCGCCATCCAGCGCCAGCAGGGGGATGTCCAGGGTCATGCCGTCGCGCCCGTGCCTGCCGGAGGTCTGCGCCCGCAGGGTCAGGCCCGCGTTCGACGAGTCCGGCGAATCTGGCATGCCGGAAGAACCCGCCCACCGGCGCAGTTCCGCCGGGGCGTCCGCACCGGCCCGTGCGGTCAGGCGCAGGTCGGCCCGCCAGACGGAATTCTTCCGGCCCGCCAGCCATGCGGCGATGCCCGGGGCGCTGGCGTCCAGTTCCGCGTCGGCCTCGCCGTCCAGCCGCAGCAGGTCGCCCGCCGAGGCCGCCAGCCAGCCGTGCCACCGGCCGCCGCTGCCCCGCCCGGACAGGCGCAGGCCATAGGCGGGCAGGTCCGGCTGGCCCGCAAGGCAGCCCAGCAGGCCGCCCGCGTCCTCGCCGCCGGTGACGTCCAGTTGCAGGTCGCCGCTGCTGGCGGTGTAGAACAGGGCAAGGGCCAGGCCGCCGTCAGCGGACACGGGTTCGCGGTCCAGTTGCAGCCGGGCGGACACGGCCCCCACGGGGGCGTCCAGCGCGCCGCGCAGCGAAAAGGCCAGTTGGCGGCCTAGCAGTTCCGCGCCCAGCACGGCATGCTGCACGGCCAGTTCCCCCAGCCGCACCCGCACCGGCAGGGCCAGCGGGTCGAATGCCGCTCCGTCGTCCGGTTCCGGTTCTCCGCTGCCCGGCATTTCCGGCATCCGTTCCCAGCGGGGGGATGCCACGCGCACCAGTTCCACGTCCAGCGTGCCGCGCAGCAGGGCCAGCGGGCGCAGGCGGATTTCCGCCTCGTCCACGTGCAGCCAGGGGCCGCGCCCGTCGGCCAGGGTCAGGTTGCGCAGCAGCAGCCGTTGCGGCAGGGGGCCTTCCAGCCCGTCCAGCGTGGCGGTGATGCCCGCCGCGGCCAGCAGGCGCACTGCCTGTGCCGCCAGCCACGCCTCGCCGGGGGCGCTGCGCAGGAAGGCTGCCCCGGCCCCCAGCGCCAGCAGCAGGGCCGCCAGCGCCGCGAGCGCCGCGAACCACAGGGTGCGCCACGGCCGCCGCGCCCGGCGTTCCCCTGCGGGGGGCGCGGGCGGCGTCGGCGATGCGGCGTCGGGGCCGGTATGGCGGTGCGGGTCGGTCATCAGAAGCTCTGCCCGATGCTGATGTAGAATTGCAGGGGCGCGTCGTCCTCGCGCGGGTTCAGCGGGGTGGCCACGTCGAAGCGCAGCGGCCCGGCCACGGTGTAGTAGCGCACGCCGATGCCCGCGCCCCAGCGCATGGCGTCGCCGAAGCGGGGCGTTTCCTGTTCGTAGACGTTGCCGCCGTCCAGAAAGGGCACGATGCCCAGGGTTTCCGAAATGCGGTAGCGCAGTTCGAAGCTGGCCTCTCCGAACGAGGAGCCGCCGATGGGGTCGCCGTCCTCGCGCGGGCCCAGCGACTGGTAGGCGTAGCCGCGCACCGAGCCGCCCCCGCCGCCGTAGAAGCGGATGGAGCCGGGCACCGCCCCGCTGGACGCCCCGGACAGGGAACCGGCGGCGGCGCTGGCGGCCAGCACCAGCCGTCCGTCGGGACCGTCCGGCTCACCGGCGGGCGGGGTTCCGCCGCCGTCCCGGCCATCCGGACCGTCCTGCCCGGCCCGGTCCGCCCTGCCGCGCAGCAGCACGTGGTAGGCGCTGACGTCCAGCCGCGACCGCACCACATTGAACGGTTCGCCGTACACCCCGGTGTAGGGGGTGACGGAAAGTTCGGCCCGCGTGCCGCGCGTGGGGTCCAGCAGATCGTCGGCGCCGTCGCGGCGCAAGAAGAGCGGCAGCCCCCACATGGTGTACGAGCGTTCCGGCCCGTTGGCGTCCTCGATGCGGCCCCCTTCGGTGGAAACGCCCGCCCCGGCCCGCCAGCCGGGGGCCAGGTCGCGCGCGAGGCCCACCGAGGCGAAGGCCGCCTGCTGGTCGTAGGCGTCGGAGGTTTCGTTGCGCACCCAGCTTTCGGCCAGCAGTTCCTGGTCGGGGCGCAGGAAGGACGGCTTGCGGAAGCTGGCCTTGCCCTCCTGCCGCTTGTCCCAGACGGGCAGTTCCAGGCGCAGCCGTTCCCCTTCGCCCAGCAGGTTGCGGTGCTCCCAGAAGGCCAGCACGCCGGGGCCAAGGGTGGAATCGTAGCGCAGGCCGCCGCCCACGGTGCGGTGCGGCCCTTCGGTCACCTCCGTCCGCACCGGACTGGTGTAGGCGGTGCCGGGCCCATCGGGGGGCGTGTCGGCGGACGTGCCGGAATCCGCCATGGGCACGGCGTCCGCGCTGACCGAACTGAACAGCCCGGTGGCGCGCAGCCGTTCGCGGTAGCGTTCCACCGCCTGTTGGTCCCAGGGCTGGCCGGGCTGCCAGTCGGCCATGGATTCCAGCCATTCCGGCCGCACCGAGCGCGTGCCGAGCACCTGCGGCGGCCCCATGAGGGTGGGCTGCCCCGCCTCCACGTCCACGGCGGCGTCCAGGGTGCGCGCGGCGTGGTCCACCTCGTACCGGGCGGACGCCACCCGCGCGAACGGGTAGCCCATGTCACGCAGGGCGGCGGGCACGCGGTCCACGGCGTCCAGCACGGCGTCGGACGCGGCGGGCGCGCCGGGGGCCAGGCCCACGTCGGCCAGGGTGCGCGGCGGCGCGGTGGCGGGTTCCGCGGCGGGGGGCTGCATCCTGTCGATGATGCGGATGCGCGTGACGCCCACCACGTAGCGCGGGCCGGGGCGCAGTTCCAGCCGCACGGCCACGGGCGACGCGGCGACGTCGATGCTGCCTTGGGCCGTGCCCGCGTAATACCCGTGGGCGCGCAACACCTTTTCCGCCTCCTGCTCGTCCGCCAGCATGCGGCGGTGCAGGCCGGTCAGGCTGTCGGGCGGAGTGTCGGCCAGACGGTGCAGCAGGCTGGCGTCGCGCACGCCGTCCAGCAGGGCCTGATCGTCGGCGCTGGGGGATGGGGACGTGTCGTCGCCGGGCGGGGCGATGACGAAGGATACCCGGTAGGCCACCTTGTGCACGGACTGGTCCGCGTTTGCGTCAGGGGGTGTTCCGGGAGGGGAGCCCGGAATTCGGGAAGCGCCCATGTCGGTGGGGCTGGGGCACAGGTCCGGCGGGGTGCGCGGCGGGGTGATGGCGCCGAAGGCGCGGGTTGCCGCATCGTCGGCGTGCGCGGCATCGCGCGGGAGAGCAGACCCGGCGGGTCCGCCCGTGCCGGATTCGTCAGCCAGGGCGGAAGGGCCGGGTGTCCCGGAAGCGGTGTGAGCGCCGTTGCGGGTGGCCGCGCAGCCCGCCAGCGTCAGGGTCAGCAGGGCCAGCAGCGCCAGCGCCGACAGAAGCGGTACGAGGCGGAACCACCGCGCCACGGCGGCGCAAGGACGGATGCACGGCATGCCGCAGGATAGCGGCTGGGCGGCGATTTGACAACGTGAGCCGGACGGCGGCGCGAACGTTGCGGGGCGGCCATGGCAGCCACCCCGCGAACATGGGCGATGGCAGGCGGGGGAACCTTGGGGTTGTTTCTAACTTAGGATTTTCGTTCGTTGGCAAGGAAAACGAGCCTGCCATGAGGGAGTGCCTCAGCCGTTAGGCGAGCGCGCAGCGCGAGTCTTACGGATGAGGACCG
>JALHHV010000227.1:4576-5119 GCA_022837365.1 Desulfovibrio sp.
AGCGCGTACTCTTACCGTATTCGACCGAGCCTTAGCCGTTGGTGAGCGAAGCGAACCTTACGGATAAGGACAGCAGAGCCATGGCAGACGAAGTTTGACCGCGTTGCGCTCGATGCCCGTAAAGCTCGCAAGCTCGCGTAACGGGCACGCTCCGCGCCCTTCGGGTCGGTCAGCCAACGGGCGAAAGGACAATTTAGAAACAGCCTCTAGCGCAGCCCGGCCACGGACAATACGAGTTCCGCCGCCATGCGCCCGCCGCCCCGGCGGGGGGCCATCCATTCCTCAAAGCGGCGGCGCACCGCATGGCGTTGCAGGGGACTGCGCAGTTGGCGCAGCAGGGCCTCGGCCAAGGCGTCGCCGTCGGCCACCTCTGTCAGCAGCCCGGCCTCGGCCAGCCCGCCGCCCACCCACGCGAAATTTTCGCGCGACGGCCCCACGCAGGGGGCCACCCCGTGCGTCAGCGGTTCCAGAAAGTTCTGGCCGCCCAGCCGGGCCAGCGATCCGCCCACGAACACGGCCGTGGCGCTGGCGTACAGCGCGGCC
>JALHHV010000228.1 GCA_022837365.1 Desulfovibrio sp.
TTGGCGAGGTCGATGACCGAGCCCTTGTCCAGGCGCAGCACGTGTTCGAAGTTGGCGGCGGCCTGTTGGTAGTCGCCCAGCTTGAAGTGGCACACGCCGCGCAGGTTGAAGTATTCCTTCATTTCCGGGCAGGCGGCCACGGCTCGGTCCAGGCCGGGCAGGGCGGCGGCCCAGTCCTGGGCCAGGGTATGCACGTAGGCCCCGTAGAAGGCGGCAAGGCCGCGCGAGTCGGCGTCGGGTTGCAGGGGTTCGCTGCGTTCGAACCAGTGGCGCGCCTCGTCCATGGCTTCGCCGCGCAGGGCCAGCATGCCCCGGAAGAAGGGGACGAAGTGCGCGCCGGGGTAGAGTTCCGCAAGCACTTCGAGGCCGCGCAGGGCGGTTTCCGTGTCGGCCTCCTCGCTCAGGATGCGGCCCACGAACAGCCCGATGGAGGCGTTTTTGTCCCGCTCGCGGAAGCGGAACCCCGGCACGATGTTGTAGTGGGTGGACACGTCCGCGTCGGGGTTTTTGGTGGAGATGGACAACAGGGTGTAGCCCTGCCGGGCAAGGCCGTCGGAAAGGGTGGTGAGCTCGTGCAGGATGTCGCCGGATTCCACCGTGGGCAGTGATGACAGGGGCACTATGGGGCCGCGCCGCAGCCATTCGATGTCTTCCAGCCGTTCGTACTTGGGCAGGCCGGAAGCCTCGTAGCAGGCCCCGGTGATGAAGTCGCCCGCGAGCTGGGCGATTTCGGTCAGGGCGCGCACGGCGGCCTTGACCGGGGTGGCGGCGGTGCCTGCGGTGTACACGATTTCCGAGCGGGCCGGGAAGGTGGCCGGGTCCCAGGCCACGGCGCCCACGGTGGGCACGGGCAGGTCCAGGGAAAAGTCCTTCAGCACCACCTGCACGCCATGCCGGGCAAAGCGGTCCAGCAGGTCGCGCAGCACGGCGTCGTCACCGGAGCCCTCGGGGGAAATGTCGATGGTGGGCAGTTCGGGCATGGTCTCGTCGATGACGCAGCACACGTGGCGCTCCACCAGTTCGCACGCGCCTTGGAGGATGGATTCCTCCTCGGTGTTGCCAGCGGACGAGCCGTTGAATTCGCCCAGTTTCTTGAACCAGTCGAGGGGCAGCCACACCTCGCGGCCTTCGCTGCCCTCGCGCGGGATGACGGTGGCCGGGAAGAACTTCCAGCGGATCAGGTCCAGGGCGCGCACGGCGTCTTCGGGCGCGATGGGGTCGTGCACGGACTTGGCGATTTCCTGCACGGGCAGCAGGGCGTCGCCGAAGCGGGCCCGCGCCTCGCTCCAGGTGGCCTCGACCATGTCGGGCATGTCGCGCCAGAAGGTGAAGAAGCTGTAGCGCTCCATCAGTTCCATCAGGGCCGACGCCTCGGCCTGCTCCACGGACGCGCCCTTGCCCATTTGCTTGCGGGTGGGCATGACGCGTCTGGCGTCGGCCCCGCACATGCTGAGGAACACGGGAATGCCCAGCCGGTCCACGTCCACGCGGCGGGTTTCGGCAAGGATGTCCACGTCGAGGCTGGCAAGGCGCTGGCGCACGCGGCGCACGGTCTCCACCGGCGAGGTGGCCTTGTCCTGGTCCTTGGTATAGCCCTTGGGGCAGGGGGAGAGCTTGATCATGCGATGGTCCGTGAATGGTCAGGGTTGCGGATGCGGGCCGTCGTTCAGGAATATGGGCGGTGCGGGGCCTATGCCGGAGTGACGGGGGGGACGGGGGCGGTGCTCGCACGCTTGGGGGTGAGCCTGTGCACCAGGAACAGGCGGCGTTCCTCCTGCCCGTCGTCGCCGGTGGACTTCACGCCCACGGGCTGCTCGGCCACGTCGAAGTCGCGCCCGGCCAGCTTCAGGAAGTGCGCGGCCTTGCGGCGCTTGTCGGTGCACAGCATGGCCTGTCCGCCGGGAGCCACGTGGCGGGCCAGGAACTTGGCCAGCGGGCGGTGCAGGTCTTCCAGGTACAGGATTTCCGCCCCGGCGACGACGTCGTAGCGGTCGGCGAGGCGGGCGGCGGTGATGTCGCAGCGGCGCACCTCCACCCGGTCGGCCAGGCCGTTGCGCAGCACGTTGATGCGCGCGAAGAGCAGGGCGTCGTCGTTCACGTCGGTAATGGTCACGCGGGCAAAGCCGTAGCGCGCGGCGATGAGCCCGGTGACGCCGCAGCCCGCGCCGATTTCCAGCAGGCTCTTGCCCGCCGGGTCCAGCTTGCGCAGAAAGCGCCCCAGCAGGAACGAGGCGGGCCATATCTTGGCCCACAGGGGCAGGTCGCGCAGCGGGTCCTTGATGGCGTTGGCGGCGATGAGCCGGTCGAGGTGCCCCACCATGTTGCGGATTTGCAGGATTTCCAGCGGCGCGTCGTCCACGGTGAGGGTTTCGAATTCCACCTCGTAGCGTTCGCGCGCCTTGGTCAGCAGGCGTTCCAGTTCGGCGGCGTGCGCGGTGTCCGTGGCGGTGGAATCCGTGGTGTCTGTGATATGGGAGGCCGGGGCGCCCGGTTGTTCGGTCATGGTCTGTCCTTATTAAGCCGATGTGAGCCCGCGCGAGTTGGTGGCTGCGGCAAGCCGGTCGCCGGGGAACGCGCCGGAAGGGGGCGACGTGTTCGTGGGCACGTGGCCCGCCAGCGGCGGCGCGTCCGGAGTTCATGCCTCAACCGGGCGGGCAGCGCAAGCGAGGCGGGGGTAAGCACGCGCTTCGCGCCGGGCGGGGCATGGGGCCGGGGGAAAATCGAGCGGGGGACGCGGGGGAGGCAGCGGGCTCGCGGCGGGTCATTCGGCAAGGGCGGCCTCTTCGGTGCCCTGCGCCGGTTGGGCGTCATCGACCACGGACCGCTTGCGCGCGGCCTTCTCCACGAGGCGCTTTCTGGCCTCTATGGCCACCAGCCGCACGAAGCCACCGTCCACGGACATGGTCCGGATGTCCCGGCGTAGTTCGCGGTAGCCGTGGTCCTTGTAGAAATCCAGGGCGTTGAGCGAGGCGGTCAGGCGCAGTTCCGGCCAACCCTGCTCCACGGCATGGCGCTCCAGTGCGCGCAGCAGCGCGTGCCCGGTGCCGGGGGGGGCTTGCGGCGCGGCGTACAGGTAGGCCACCTCGTCGCCGCGCAGCGCGCCGAAGCCGACCACGGCGGGCGATGGAGCAGGGACGGAGGACATGGCCCCGTCGGCCGGGGGGGCTGGCGGGCCGCCGGGGTCCACCGCCTCGGCCACCAGGAACGGGTTCATGCCCAGCTCAAGCTCCCGCCGGAACTGGGCCTCGGTGCGGCCCGCGCACCACGCCGCCAGTTGCTCCGCGTCGTAGCTGCGCGCCGCCTTGCCGTGGATGGCCGCGTGGAACACGGCCGTGACGGCGGCGGCGTCGTCGGGGGTGGCGAGGCGGATGGCAAGGCGGGGCATGGCGTGTCCTGCGGCTGGGGGTGATGCTTCCGGCATATGCCGGGGAAAGCCGGTGAGCAACCGTTTTGCCGGGCCGTGGCCGCCCCGCGCGGGGGCAGATCGTGCGGGCCGGAGTGTGCGCCGCCCACCCGTCCTTTCCCGTGGCCGGAAACGACGAAGGCCGCCTTGCGGCGGCCTTCCGTGCCCATCGGGCGAAATTTTGGAGCGGGAGACGGGATTTGAACCCGCGACTTCAACCTTGGCAAGGTTGCACTCTACCACTGAGTTACTCCCGCCCTCTTGCGCAG
>JALHHV010000229.1 GCA_022837365.1 Desulfovibrio sp.
CCATCCTGCTGGGCTGGGGCATGCACCGGCACGAGGCGGCGCACCTGTCCATCCGCGCCGTGGACGCGCTGGGGGCCATCAGCGGCAACATCGGCGTGCCGGGCGGCGGCGTCAGCCAGGGCTTCGAGGAATACGGCCCCTACGACCAGCAGTACTGGGGCGACGGGCTGAACCCGCCCCGGCGCACCCTGCTGCTGCCCGAGATAGGCCGCGAGATCCTTGCGGCGCGCGATCCGGAAATTCGCATGATCATGGTCACGGCGGGCAATCCGGCCTGCATGGCGGCCGATGCCGGGGCCGTGGCCCGGGCCTTCCGCAAGGCGGAATTCGTGGTCTATTCCGGCCACTTCATGGACGACACGGCGGACTTGGCCCACGTGTTCCTGCCCGCCACGACCTTTCTGGAAGAGGACGACGTCATGGCCAGCTACGGCCACAACTACGTGGGGCCGGTGAACAGGGCCATCGAGCCGGTGGGCGAGTGCCGCCCGGAATTCATGATGTTTCATGACCTCGCGGCGCGCTTTCCCTTTGCCGACAGGTTCCGGCGCGGCGTGGACGAATGGCTGCGCGACCTGTGCGCGCCCATATGGGCACAGGGCTGCACGCCGGAGGCGTTGCGCGGGGGGGCCTTCCGGCTGGATGCGCCCATGGCGCCCTACGCGGACAGGACCTTTTCCACGCCGTCCGGCAAGTTCCGGTTCATGACCGGCTTCGACCCCGCCGGGCTCGGCGCGGTGGACCCGGACTACCCCTACCGCCTGCTGACCATCGCCCCGCACGGGCACATCTGCTCCGAGCGCACCATGGCCGGGCACGACGCCCTGCCCGAGGTTGTGCTGGCCACGTCCGAGGCCGCCCGCCTGGGCCTGGCCGACGGCGCGGTGGTGCGGGTGGAAAGCGGGGTGGGCGCGGTGAAGGCCGTCCTGCGCACCGGGGACGGCCAGCGGCCGGACATCCTGGTGGCCGAGCGGGGCGGCTGGAACAAGGCCGGGCACGGGCTGAACCTGCTCACCCGCGCCCTGTCCAGCAGGGTGGGGCACGGCACGCCGTACTACGAGACCTGCGTGCGGGTGGCCCCGTGGCCCGACGACGGGCTGACCGGCCTGCGCGTGCTGGAGGTGCTGCACAGCGACGACGCCCCCGGCGGCAACTTCCGCAAGGAACTGGCGCGCTGCGGCGCGGTGTTGACCACCCTGCGACCGGGACAGGGTGATGTCTTGCCTGCGGCGGGCGACACGCTGCCGTCTCTCGACGAAGCCCTGGCCGGGTACGACGCGCTGGTGGTCCTGGGCGGCCCGCAGCACTGCTGGGACGACGCAGGCTCGCCCCATTTCCCGCACCTGATGGACATGCTGCGCGCCTTCGACGCGGCGGGCAGGCCGGTGGCGGGCATCTGCCTGGGGGCGCAGTTGCTGGCGCGCGCCCACGGCGGCAGGCCGTGGACCATGGACGCGCCGGAGTTCGGCTTCATGGCCTTCAGCCCCACCGAGGCGGGCCTGGCCGACCCGGTGCTGTCTGGCGCGCCGCCCCTGCCGCGCCTGATGTCCTTCCACGAGGACACCTTCGACCTGCCGACAGGGGCCACCCTGCTGGTGCGGGGCGACCGGTGCCGCAACCAGTGCTTCCGCGTGGGCAACGCCTCCTACGGGTTCCAGTTCCATCTGGAGGCGGATTCCGCCATCGTGGAGAACTGGGTGGACGTCTTTCAGAAAGGGCGCAGGGAGCGCAGGGGGGAATACGCCGCCTGCCGGGAAACGTTCGACGACGCGTACTTCGAGGACTTGGCCCACGACATGCCCCTGCTGGTGGAGCGAGCAGAGGCGTTCTGCCGCAAGGTGGCGGCGGCGTGGCTGGCCCTTGCCCGCGCATGACGTACAAGGCCCCCGGCTGACGCCGGGGGCCTTTCCGCGTGGCCGTGCAGGGTGGCCCGCGGGACAGGAGGATGCATCAAGGAACGGATGCATCACGGATACTCCGGCCGGCATTCCGCCGGGCGCGGGATGCAGCCTGCGCCGCCGGACGCCGGGCCTCCGGAGCCATGGTGCGCGCCCGGCCGGTGGGCCGGGCAGCCTGCGCGCTACATCTTCAGGCCCAGGGCCTTGGCCACGCCCGCGCCGTAGGCCGGGTCGGCCTTGGCGCAGTTGCCCACGTGGCGGCGCTTGATCTCTTCCGGCGCGTCGCCCATGGCGCGGGCGGTGTTCTGGAACAGGGCGTCCTGCTGTTCCGGGGTCATCAGGCGGAACAGGCGGCCCGGCTGGTCGTAGTAGTCGGCGTCGTCCTCGCGGTAGTTCCAGTGCGCGGCGTCGCCCTTGATGGCCAGGGGCGGCTCGGCGAAGTCGGGCTGCTCCTGCCATTCGCCGTAGCTGTTGGGCTCGTAGGCCAGGGTGCTGCCGTGGTTGCCGTCCACGCGCATCATCCCGTCGCGGTGGTAGCTGTGTACCGGGCAGCGCGCGGCGTTGACCGGGATCAGGTGGTGGTTGACGCCCAGGCGGTAGCGGTGCGCGTCACCATAGGAGAACAGGCGGCCCTGCAACATTTTGTCGGGCGAAAAGCTGATGCCCGGCACCACGTTGGCGGGGTTGAACGCGGCCTGTTCCACTTCGGCGAAGTAGTTTTCGGGGTTGCGGTTCAGTTCCAGCACGCCCACCTCGATGAGGGGGTAGTCCTTGTGGAACCACACCTTGGTCAGGTCGAAGGGGTGGTAGGGGCAGGTGTCCGCGTCCTTTTCGGGCATGACCTGCACGTACATGGTCCAGCGCGGGAAGTCGCCGCGCTCGATGCTGTCGTACAGGTCGCGCTGGTGGCTTTCGCGGTCCTTGGCCACGATGGCCTCGGCCTCGGCGTCGGTCAGGTTCTTGATGCCCTGCTGGGTGCGCAGGTGGAACTTCACCCAGTAGCGCTTGTTGTCCGGGCTGATGAAACTGAAGGTGTGGCTGCCGAAGCCGTGCATGTGCCGGTAGGTGGCGGGAATGCCCCGGTCGCTCATGACCACGGTGACCTGGTGCAGCGCTTCGGGCAGCGAGGACCAGAAGTCCCAGTTGTTTTTGGCGCTGCGCATGTTGGTGCGCGGGTCGCGCTTCACGGCGTGGTTCAGGTCGGGGAACTTCAGCGGGTCGCGCAGGAAGAAGACCGGGGTGTTGTTGCCCACCAGGTCCCAGTTGCCCTGTTCGGTGTAGAACTTGACGGCGAAGCCGCGGATGTCGCGTTCCGCGTCGGCCGCGCCGCGTTCGCCCGCCACGGTGGAAAAGCGCGCGAACAGGTCGGTCTTCTTGCCGATTTTCGAAAACAGGGCGGCCTTGGTGTACTTGGTGATGTCGTGGGTGACGGTGAAGGTGCCGTACGCGCCGGACCCCTTGGCGTGCATGCGCCGCTCGGGGATCACCTCGCGGTCGAAGTGGGCCAGCTTTTCCAGGAACCACACGTCCTGGAGCAGCATGGGGCCGCGCGGCCCGGCGGTCATGGCGTTCTGGTTGTCGGGTACCGGGGCGCCCGCATTGGTGGTGAGCTTTTGCTTTGTCATGGAATCCTCCTGTTGGGGGCCTGTTGGGGGGAAGCGTGCTGTGATTGATGATAAAAATACTTTTGTAATAATCATTATCCATGAGAGAGGGAATCTGTCAACGAAAATGCAAAGGCCCGGCGAGACCGGGCCTGATTTTTTGTGAAAGA
>JALHHV010000230.1 GCA_022837365.1 Desulfovibrio sp.
GGAGCGCATGGGGGTGCCGGGCATGCCCACAGGATGCCTCCGAAGGGGCCGTGTGTCCAGCGCGGGACAACGAAAATGGGGGAAATGGGGGAAAGGGGGTGACGGGTTTCCGTCGATGCGTTCCCCGGATTCGGACCCGGACCATGTCTGGGACCAGGCCCCGGCCGCGCCCCGCCGTGCCCCGGCATGGGAGCCCGGCCCATGGCCCGCATCTTGCTTTGCCGCGCCCATGGACATCTTCGCCTTTGACGCCGCCTCCATGCTCAGCTTCCTGCTTACCTTCATGCGGGTGAGCCTGGTGCTGTTCCTGCTGCCCTTCTTCGGGGGCGAGGCGGCCCCGGTGCAGGTCAAGGCGGCGCTGTGCCTGGTGTTCACCAGGTCAAGGCGGCGCTGTGCCTGGTGTTCACCCTGGCCCTGTGGCCGCACGTGTCCCTGCCGGGCGGGCAGATGCCCGCGCATCCCTTTTCGCTCATCGTGCTGCTGGCCGGGGAACTGATCCTGGGCCTGATGCTGGGCATGACCGTGCACTTCCTGTTCGCGGGCATCCAGACCGGCGGCCAGATGCTGGCCACCCAGATGGGCTTCACCATGATCACCCTGGCCGACCCGCTGACCGGGGCCAACGTCAGCATCACCTCGCACTTCCTGTACATGGTGGCCATGCTCACCTTCCTGGCGCTGGACGGCCACCTGTACATGCTGCGGGCCTTCGTGCGCACCTTTGAACTGGTGCCCCCCGGCGGCCTTCTGCTCGGCCCCTCGCTGGTGAAGGAAATACTGGCCCTGTCCGGCTCCATGTTCGTGCTGGCCGTCAAGATCGCCGCGCCGGTGCTGGTCTCGCTGTTCCTGGTGGAACTGGCGCTGGCGCTCATGGCCCGCGCGGCCCCGCAGATGAACCTGCTGATGATCGGCTTTCCGCTCAAGATCGCCGTGGGCTTCTTCTTCATCGGCATGCTGTTCACCATCATGGCCGACAAGATCTGCACCTGTTGCGGGCGGCCAGCCCGCTGGTGGACCGCTGACCGAACCCCTGACGGAGGGCTGCCATGGCGCAGCGCGACCCGAGCAAGACGGAAAAAGCGACGCCGAAACGTCGCAAGAAGGCGCGCGGCAAGGGCAACGTCCCCAAGTCGCAGGAACTCACCAAGACCCTGACCATTCTGGCGGGCTCGGTGGGCCTTCTGTTCTACATCGACTTCCTGGCCAAGGACATGCAGGCCATCTTCCGGCATTTCCTGGGCAACGCCTTCGGGTTCCATCCCAACCAGCAGAACGTCATCGACCTGCTCATGTGGATCGCCGGGGAACTGGCGGTCATGCTGCTGCCCATCATGCTGTTCATCGGGTTCACGGCCTGGCTGGTGCTGCGCCTTCAGGTGGGCAAGCTGTGGACCACCGAGGTCTTCAAGTTCAACTGGTCGCGCTTCAACCTCATCTCCGCGCTGAAACGCATGTTCGCCTCGCCCGACACGCTGGTGCGCCTGGGCAAGAGCCTGTTGCAGGCGGTGTTCATCGGGGTCGCGCCGTACCTCATCATCCGGCGCGAGATGCACAACTTTTTGCCGCTGTACTACGCCGACGCCCAGGGGGTCAGCGCGTACATGCTCAAGACCGGGTGGGACATGGTGCGCTACGCGCTGGTGCCCATGTCCATCATAGCCGTGGCGGACTTCTGGTACACCCGCTGGAGCTATGAGGAAAACCTGAAGATGACCAAGGACGAGACCAAGGACGAGCGCAAGCAGGCCGAGGGCGACCCGGTGGTCCGTTCGCAGCAGCGCCGCAAGATGATGCAGATGATGGCCAGGCGCATGTTGCAGGACGTGCCCAAGGCCGACGTGGTCATCACCAACCCCACCCACTTCGCCATCGCCCTGCGCTACGACGCCACCGAGGCCCCGGCGCCCATCGTGCTGGCCAAGGGCGCGGACAACCTGGCCCAGAAGATCAAGGAAGTGGCCCGCGAGCACGGCGTGCCCATCCGCGAGAACAAGCCGCTGGCACAGGCTTTGTATAAGGCGGTGGAAGTCGGCGACATGATTCCCGCCGAACTGTTCCAGGCCGTGGCCACCGTGCTGGCCAGCCTGTGGAAATTCAAGGCGGGACGGGCATCGTAAGGCCCCGCCGGCGAACCTGAAGCAAGACCGCGCAAACTCCGACAGGTGTCAAGAACATGGCTGCCAAACCGGGATACGCACCCAAGATAGACTACCAGCGCTTCGCCAAGCAGGGCGACATCCTGCTGGCGGGCGGCGTGGTCACGATCCTGTTCGTGATGCTGGTGCCGCTGCCCACGTTCTTCCTGGACATGCTGCTTTCGCTCAGCATTTCGCTGTCGCTGGTGATTCTGGTCACCTCCATGTTCATGCTCTCGCCGCTGGAATTCTCCATCTTCCCGTCGCTGCTGCTGGTCACCACCCTGCTGCGCCTGGCGCTCAACGTGGCCTCCACCCGCCTCATCCTGCTGCACGGCGACGAAGGCACCGACGCGGCGGGCAAGGTCATCCAGGCATTCGGCGAGTTCGTGGTGGGCGGCAACTACGTCATCGGCGCGGTCATTTTCATGATCCTGTTCATCCTGAACAAGATCGTCATCACCGCGGGCACCACGCGCATCGCCGAAGTGGCCGCGCGCTTCACCCTGGACGCCATGCCCGGCAAGCAGATGGCCATCGAGGCCGACCTGAACGCCGGGCTCATCGACGAAGAGGAAGCCACCGCCCGCCGCACCAACATCCGCAAGGAAGCCGACTTCTACGGCGCCATGGACGGCGCGGGCAAGTTCGTGCAGGGGGACGTGAACGCGGGCATGTTCATCACGCTGATCAACGTCATCGGTGGGATACTGCTCGGCGTGTTCCAGAAGGACATGGAGTGGCGCGACGCGCTGACCACCTACACCCTGCTGACCATCGGCGACGGCCTGGTGGCCACCATTCCCTCCATCATCGTGTCCACGGCGGCGGGCATCATCGTGTCGCGCGCGGCGTCGGAAGCGAAGATGGGCGAGGAATTCGTGGGCCAGCTGTCGTACAACTCGCGCGCGCTCAACCTGGTGTCCGGGGTGCTCGTGCTGTTCGCCCTGGTGCCCGGCATGCCCACGCTGCCGTTCCTCACCTTCGGCGCGGGGCTGTACGGCGTGTCGCGCCTGGTGGGCGACAGGCAGGCCGAGGAGGCCGCCGACGCCAAGGGCGGCAAGGGGGCCAAGGGCAAGAAGAAGGGCGATTCGCTGGATACCCCGGAAGAAGTGCAGACCCTGCTGCCCCTGGACACCCTGGAGCTGGAAGTGGGCTACGGCCTGATTCCCCTGGTGGACGAGGACCAGAACGGCAACCTGCTCTCGCGCATCCGCTCCATCCGCCGCCAGTTCGCCCTGGACATGGGCGTGGTGGTGCCCTCGCTGCACCTGCGCGACAACCTGCAACTGAAGCCCGGCCAGTACTGCGTGCTGGTCAAGGGCAACCAGGTGGCCTCGGCCGAGATCCTCGTGGACCACTACCTGGCCATGGATCCGGGCAACGCCAAGCACCGCATCCGGGGCATCGAGACGCGCGAGCCGGCCTTCAACCTGCCCGCCCTGTGGATACCCGAATCGCAGAAGGAAGAAGCCATGCTGGCGGGCTATACCGTGGTGGACCCCTCCACGGTCATCGCCACCCACCTCACCGAGGTGTTCAAGCGCCACCTGGGCGACTTCCTGGGCCGCCAGGAGGTGCAGGGCCTGCTGGACAACCTGGCCAAGCACGCGCCGAAAGCCGTGGAAGAACTGGTGCCCGGCATCCTGCCCCTGGGCACGGTGCAGAAGGTGCTCCAGAACCTGGTGCGCGAGAACGTTTCCATCCGCGACCTGCTGACCATCGCGGAAACCCTGGCCGACTACGGCCCGGCGGTGAAGAACGCCGACACCCTGACCGAGTACGTGCGCGAACGCCTGGCCCGGTCCATCGTCAAGCCGTACATGGACAGCGAGGGCGGCCTGCCCATCGTCACCCTGGACCAGGCCGTGGAGAAGACCGTGCAGGAAGCCATCCGCCAGACCGACGGCGGCAACTACCTGGCGCTCAACCCCGGCATCGCCCAGCGGCTCATCCAGCGCGTCAACGGCGCGGTGGAGCGGGCCGTGAACACCGACGGGCAGCCGGTGATCCTGGCCTCGCCCGTGTCCAGGCCGCACCTGGCCCAGTTGCTGATGCGCTTTCTTCCCAACGTGGCCGTGATTTCGCAGGCCGAGATTCCGGCCGACATCCGGTTGCAGTCCGTGGGTAGCGTGGCCTTCGAGTAGGCGGGCGGCGCCGTCCGCGCCGGGAGCATTTTTCTGCAACGGTACAACTTCAAGGTCGAAATGCTCTGATGCAGATCAAGACGTACACAGGCCGGAACGCGACGGCGGTGCTGGCGAAGGTCAAGGCGGAACTGGGCCCGGACGCGGTCATCCTGTCCTCGCGCGAATGCCGCGAGGGCGGCCGCGCGTGGCACGAGATGTCCGTGGGCATCGAGCACGCGGCCGCGCCCGGCGGCTGGGAGGAATGGCACCGCGAATGGGGCCAGATGAAGGAACACCTGTTCGCCCTGATGAAGCCCGCCCTGCGCATGGAAGACCTGACCCCCCGCCAGCGCGTGGCCCTGGAATACCTGACGCGCGAAGGCGTGGACGACGGCGTGGCCATGACCCTGCACCGCAGGCTGGCGGCGGATTCCGGCGCATCCGTGCTGGAGGCCCTGGCCGACATCGTGCCCGTGCGGGGCTGGGGCCTTGCGGCATGGCCGCAGCGGGCCCACGTGTTCGCCGGGCCGTTCGGCGCGGGCAAGACCACGGCCATGCTGCGCATGGCGCTGGCCCTGCGCCATGAAAAGCCGGACCTGAAAATCGTGCTGGTCAACGCCGACTGCGGGCGCGGCCACGGCCGCCTGCTGCTGAAGCACTATGCCGAGCTTTCCGGCCTGGTGTACCGCGAGGCTTCCAGCGCCGGGCGCATCCTGGTGGACCTGCCGGGCGTGGCGCGCGACGGCAGCCTGGCCCGCCAGTTGGCGATTCTGGGACTTTCGGGAGCGGGGGCGGGCGCGAGGGCGGGCAGCGGCGTCGCGGTGCATCTGGTGCTGCCGCCGCATCACGGCCCGGCCCAGATGTCCGCGCTGCTGGCGCGCTATGCCTTCCAGGGGACGGGCAGCCTTGTCTGGACGAAGCTGGACGAAGCCTGTACCTTCGGGGCATTGGTGAACGTGGCGGCGGCCTGCGGCCTGCCCGTGTCGGCCCTTTCCTACGGTCCCGGCATGCGCAATTCGCTGATTGCCGCAAGCGATGCGGCGTTGTGGCGCCTGCTGTTCAAGCGGCAG
>JALHHV010000231.1 GCA_022837365.1 Desulfovibrio sp.
TTTCGCGGCACTGACCGGCGGGAACACACAGCCAACTCCGGCCACGGCTCCATCCCGCCCTGGCCGACGCAAACAGGCCCGAACCGCATGATCCGCATCCAGGACGTTCTCGACAAGGTGGCGTCGGTCAACAAGGACGCCGACCTTGCCCTCATCCAGAAGGCTTACGTGTACGCCGCCGCGGCGCACGCGGGCCAGACGCGCCTTTCGGGCGAGCCCTACCTGTCGCACCCGCTGGCCGTGGCCTATACCCTGGCCGAGATGCGCTTCGACGAGGCGGCCATCTCCGCCGGGCTGCTGCACGACACGGTGGAAGACACCACCGTGAGCATCGAGGACATCGACACCCTGTTCGGCGAGGAAGTGGCCGACGTGGTGGACGGGGTCACCAAGATCAGCCAGATGACCTTCGAGAGCAAGGAAGAGGCCCAGGCCGAGAACATCCGCAAGATGATCCTGGCCATGGCGCACGACATCCGGGTGCTCATCGTCAAGCTGGCCGACCGCCTGCACAACATGCGCACCCTGGACTTCCAGAAGCCGCACAAGCAGAAGCTGATCGCCCAGGAAACCATGGACATCTACGCCCCGCTGGCCAACCGGCTGGGGCTGCACCGCATCAAGCTGGAACTCGAAGACCTGAGCTTCCGCTACCTGAAGCCCGACGTCTACGCCCAGATCGACGACTGGCTGGAAACCAACCAGGTGGTGGAACGCCACTACATCGAGCGGGTCATCACCCGCATCCGCGAAATACTGGAGAAGAACGAGATCAAGGGCGAGGTGCGCGGGCGCATCAAGCACAAGTACAGCATCTACAAGAAGATGGTGCAGCAGGACCTGACGCTGGACGACATGCACGACATCATCGCCTTCCGGGTGATCGTGGGCGACCTGCGCGACTGCTACGCCGTGCTCGGGCTGATGCACGCCCAGTGGAAGCCGGTGCACGGCCGGTTCAAGGACTACATCTCCATGCCCAAGGCCAACGGGTACCGCAGCCTGCACACCACGGTCATCGGGCCGGAAGGCGAGCGCATGGAGATCCAGATCCGCACCGAGGAAATGCACCGCCTGGCGGAACACGGCGTGGCCTCGCACTGGCTGTACAAGGAAGGCAGCCGGGTGAACCCGCGCGACCTTGAACAGTTCACGTGGCTGCACGAGATACTCGACCGCCAGAAGATGGAGACCGACTCCAAGGAGTTCATGCAGTCGCTGCGCCTCGACCTGTTCAAGGACGAGGTGTACGTGTTCACCCCGCGCGGCGACGTGAAGGAACTGCCCGAAGGGGCGACCCCCATAGATTTCGCCTACCTGATTCACACCGAGGTGGGCAACCACTGTGCCGGGGCCAAGGTCAACGGCAAGTTGGTGCCCCTCGGCACCGCCCTGAAGAGCGGCGACACCATAGAGGTCATCACTGACAACGGCCGGCGGCCCAGCCGCGACTGGCTGAAGTTCGTCAAGACGGCCAAGGCCCGCAGCCGCATCCAGCACTACATCCGCACTGAGGAGCGCGAACGGTCCATCGCGCTGGGGCGCGAAATGCTGGAAAAGGAAGGGCGGCGCATGGGCATCAACATCGCCAAGGCCCTGCGCGAGGGCGACCTGCTGCCCGTGGTCAAGGAGCTTTCGCTGGGCAGCGTGGAGGACTTGCTGTCCAACGTGGGCTATGCCCGCTACACCCCCAAGAAGGTGCTGCGCCGCCTGCTGCCCAAGGACGAGGAGGCGGCGGCGGAGGAAGCGGCCAAGGCGGCCGAGGCCACGGCGGCCAGCGCCGCCACGCGCGAGGCCAACCGCCGGGCCGACAGCGTGAGCATCAAGGGGGTGGACGACATCCTGGTGCGCTTCGCCCGCTGCTGCAACCCGCTGCCGGGCGACCCCATCATCGGCTTCATCAGCCGGGGGCGCGGGGTGACGGTGCACACCTCGGACTGCGCCAACGTGCAGACCATGGAGCCGGAGCGGCTCATCTCGGTGTTCTGGGACGGGCAGGAAGACAAGCCCTACCCGGCGCGTATCCATCTGGTGTGCCGCAACGAGAAAGGCGTGCTGGCCCAGATTTCCGCGCTGCTGGCCGAAGAGAACGTCAACATCGACTCCGGTACCATGCGTTCCATGGTGGACGGCAAGTCGGAAGTGGACTTCACCGTGGAGGTGCGCGACGTGGCGCACCTGTACCGGGCGCTGGACAAGCTGCGCAAGCTGCCCACGGTGGTGGAAGTGCTGCGCTCCACCTCGACTATGGAATAGTGGGGAATAGCGGGAATAGGGGCGGATGCGGAAGGCGGGGAGCCCCGCGCGAACGCCGCCCGCATTTCACGCAGCATGTGCGACAAAAGAGGGGCCTCCTTGCGGAGGCCCCTTTTGCTGGCGCTTGTGAGTGGAGAGGCTGGCCGTTTCCTTGGGTTCGTGTGCCCGCGGCCCCGGCGTGGTCTGGAAGTCTTGTCGGGATTGACGGTGTCCTTGTCTTTCCCCTGCATCGGGCGTGCTGCAAACCGTCCTTTTCCCCGCTGGCTGCGTCAGGCTTCACCGTCCATTTAGGTCGAATACGAGAAGAGTATACTCCCTCATGTCCGGTTCGCTTTCCTTGCCAGCGGCTGAAAAATCCTGGTTTGCCGTCCCGCCCTCCTGTTACTGGCCCAGCAGGTTCAACGCGAGACGGGGCAGGGAGTTGGCCTGCGAAAGCATGGCCACCGCCGCCTGCGACAGAATCTGCTGGCGCACAAATTCCGTCATCTCCATCGACACGTCCACGTCCGATATGCGGGACTCGGCTGCCTGAAGGTTTTCGGCCTGGATTTGCAGGTTGCTGATGGTGTTTTCCAGACGGTTCTGGAGTGCGCCGAGGGCGGCGCGGATCTGGTCCTTGGAGATGATGGCGTTGGTCAGACCTTCCAGGGCCGCCTGCGCCGCGGACTGGGTGGAGATGGACTTGCCCTTGCCGTCGGCGGCCTGGGCGCCCACACCAAGGGCGGACGCGGTCGCGTTGCCGATCTTGATGTAGTAGTAGTCTTCCGCGCAGTCGTTGGCGGAGCCGAAGTGCACCTTGAGCTTGCCGGTGGCCTCGATGCCGGAGCCGTCGTGAGCGCCCGAAAGGTGCCCGTTCAGCAGGTGCACGCCGTTGAAGTCGGTGGAGTTGGCGATTCGGGTGATTTCCGAGGCCATGGCCTGGTATTCCGAATCGATGATCAGGCGCTGGTCCGAGGTGTAGGTGCCGGTGGCGGCCTGCTCGGCCAGTTCCTTCATGCGGATCAGCTTTTCGTCGATGACGCCAAGGGCGCCGTCGGCGGTCTGGATCAGCGAGATGGCATCGTTGGCGTTGCGCGCGCCCTGGTTGAGCGACGCGATGTCGGCGCGCATCAGTTCGCGGATGGCGAGACCGGCGGCGTCGTCGGCAGCCGTGCCCACGCGCAGGCCCGAAGAGAGCCGGCGCACCGAGGTGGCGAGCTTGCCGTACGACAGGCTCAGGTTGTTGGTGGCGTTCATCGCCATCAAGTTGTGATTGATTATCAGTGACATGACCATTCCTCCTTGAATGTGTCGTCACGACTTCCGTTGCCAGATCGGGGGACGCGGCCTTGCGCCTGTGGCGCGGAAATCACCTCCGGTTGGCCGTAGATTCTCCCCTCCCCACTCGCCGGTCGTATCGGCACC
>JALHHV010000232.1 GCA_022837365.1 Desulfovibrio sp.
GCAGAAGCGCAGGTAGGCGGTGTCCATGGCCAGTTGGTGGCGGTTGCGCTCCCACGCGGCGCGCAAGAGGACGCGGCGGTGCGCCTCCACGGCCTCGAAGCGTACCGGCCCGTTCGGTCCGGGCCCGTCGTCGCGGAACCGTTCCGCCCCCGCGTCCATATCGGCCCACGACACGAAGCCCTCCTCGGCCAGCCGTTCCGGGCTGACCAGCAGGGTGTTGCCCGCAAAGGCCGAAGGGCTGGAATAGGGCGAATTGCCGATGAACGTGGACGTGGGCGTGAGCGGCAGGAACTGCCACACCGTCTGCCCCGCCCCGGCCAGCAGCCGGGCAAAGGCGTGCGCCGCCGGTCCCAGGTCGCCGATGCCGAAGGCCGAGGGCAGCGAGGTGACGTGCAGCAGGATGCCGCTGGCGCGGACCGGTCGGGACATGCCGGTGCGCACCCCCGCGGGCGACGCTAGCATGAACGCGGGCGGCGCGCCAATGCGAAAGCCCCTGCGGCGTAGGCGGCAGGGGCTGCATGTGCGGATGACGCCGGTCGGCGGCGCGTCGCTCAATACACGTACAAAAAGCCGGGAGTCACCACCCGCGACGCCGGTTCCAGTTCCAGCACCGTTTCCAGCGCGTCGCGCAGCCACGACGAGGGCTTGGGCTGTTCCACCAGCACCGGCCGCTCGACGATGCCGCACAACTGCTGCAAGTCGGTCAGGGCCACGTCCATGCCGCCCAGGGCGTCCACCAGGCCCAGTTCGTGGGCCTGCCGCCCGGTCAGGGCCCGGCCGTCGGCCACGGCGCGCACCTTTTCCACCGGCAGGTTACGCGAGTTGGCCACCTCGGTCACGAACTGGTCGTACATGTCCATGACGATGGATTGCAGGTATTCGCGCTCCTGCGGGGTCATCTCGCGGAACGGGGAACCCGCGTCCTTCATGTCGCCGGAGACCAGCGTCTGCCGGGCCAGGCCCAGCTTGTCCATCAGGCCCTGCACGTTGGGCAGTTCCATCTTCACGCCGATGGACCCGGTGAGCGTGGCCGGGTTGGCGATGATGCGTGTGGCCCCCAGCGAGATGTAGTAACCGCCGGACGCGGCCACGGTGCCCATGGACACCACCACCGGCTTCACGCGGGACACGCGGCGCACCGCCTCCAGCAGTTCCTGCGACGCGGCCACGCCGCCGCCGGGCGAATCCACCCGCAGCAGCACGCCGCGCACCGTGGGGTCGTCGCGCAGCTTGTCCATCCAGGCCACGGTCTTGGCGATGTCGGCGATCATGCCTTCAACCCGGGCCACCCCGACGCGCGGGCCCGCGAAGGGGCCCGCGTCGCCGGTCAGATGGCGCAAGGCGGCCGAAGCCCCCATGAAGAGGGCAACGGCCGCCATAATGAGCAGGAATCCGAAGATGAACGGATGCCGCTGGCTGAAGGAAGGTCTAGCTGTCGGAAGCATCCTCTTCCAGCTTCTGCTTCAGCAGGTCGCCAAGGTTCTGGCCGCCCGTGTCGGCGGGACCGGCGCGGAATTCCTTGGGCTTGCGGCGTTCTTCCTCGTCCTTGAGCTGCTTGATGGACAGCCCGAGGCGACGTTCTTCGGCGGAGACGTGGATGACCTTGGCCTGGATGACCACGCCTTCCTTGAACATCTCGGAGGGCGACTTGATCTTCTTCTGGCTGATTTCGGAGACGTGGACCAGGCCCTCGATGCCTTCTTCCACTTCAACGAACAGGCCGAAGTCGGTGATGTTGGTCACGGTGCCTTCGATCACCCCGCCGACGGGGTAGCGCGAGGGCACGTGGGTCCACGGGTCTTCGGTCAGCTGCTTGATGCCGAGGGTGAACTTCTCGTTCTCCTGATCGACGGTCAGCACCTTGGCCTGCACCACGTCGCCGGTCTTGAACACTTCGTTGGGATGGCGGATCTTCTTGGTCCAGCTGATGTCGGACACGTGGATCAGGCCGTCGATGCCATCCTCGATGCCGATGAACATGCCGAACTCGGTGATGTTCTTGATCACGCCTTCAAGGACGGTGCCTTCGGGGTACTTCTCGGCCACCACTTCCCACGGGTTCGGCTTGACCTGCTTCATGCCGAGGGAAATGCGCTTCTTGTCCTGGTCCACGCCGAGGATGACCACTTCCACTTCGTCGCCCACGCGCACCATCTGCGACGGGTGACGCAGCTTGCGGGTCCACGACATTTCGGAAATGTGCACCAGACCTTCCACGCCGGGCTCCAGCTCGACGAACGCGCCGTAGTCCACCAGGTTGGTCACGCGGCCCTGAAGCTTGGCGCCTTCGGGGTACTTGGCGGTGATGTCCTGCCACGGATCGGGCACCAGCTGCTTCATGCCCAGCGACACCTTCTGGTTGTCGCGGTCGAAGGAGAGCACCTTCAGCTGAAGTTCCTGGCCAAGGGTGACCAGTTCCTTCGGGTGACGGATGCGCTTCCAGGACATGTCGGTGATGTGCAGCAGGCCGTCCAGCCCGCCAAGGTCCACGAACACGCCGTATTCGGTGATGTTCTTGGCCTTGCCGGTGACGATCTGGCCCTCTTCGAGGGTGCGCAGTAGATCCTGACGCTTGGAATCGCGTTCCTCTTCGAGCAGGACGCGGCGGGAAACGATGACGTTGCTGCGCCGACGGTTGATCTTGAGAACACGGAATTCGTATTCCTGGTTGACCAGCGCGTCCATGTCGGGGACGGGGCGCAGGTCCACGTGCGAGCCGGGCAGGAAGGCTTCGACGCCGCCGAGATCGACGGTGTAGCCGCCCTTGATGCGACGCACGATGCGGCCGGTGATGACCCCGTTGTTTTCCTGGATCTCTTCGAGCTTGTCGAAGAGCTGCATGCGCTTGGCCTTCTCGAAGGACAGGGTGATGGTGCCTTCCATCTCGTTCTTGCGAACGACGAAGACGTCCACCTTGTCGCCCACGGCGATGTTGACCTTGCCGGTGCTGTCCCTGAACTCGGAAGCGGAAATCTGCCCTTCGGACTTGAAGTTCACGTCGACGAGGACGCTGTCCTCATCCACGCGCACCACCTCGCCCTTGATGATCGACCCTTCTTCAAGGTCGCCGAAATCGGAGCTGAGGTAATTCTCGAGGGCGCTCTCGAAACTCAGGTCCATTTCGAGGGCGGCGTTTTCCATGTTTTCGGGGGTTGCTGTCATACGTTTCCTCCAACCGACACAAATTTTCCCGCTCCCGAGGAGCGGGACGAGCGGGATTGGTCTGCATAGCAGAATGCCCCGGGAATGACAACCGCACGGGCAACGGCGGACGGCACGGCCCCCGTTCCTATTCTTCCGGCTCGGCCAGCGCCACGAGGTCGTAGGTCCGGGCCTCCACGATGTCCGCCTCCACCAGCGCGCCGGGGGCCACCCCGGCCCCGCTCACGTAGGTCACGCCGTCTATTTCCGGGGCCTGGAACCAGGTGCGGCCGGTGTGCAGTCCGGGCCATTCGTCGTGGGGGGCGTCCACCAGCACGGGCAGGCGCTGGCCGACATACCCTTCCATGATCTCCTCGCTGATTTCGGCCTGCGCCTCCATCAGCGCGTCGCGCCGCCATTCCTTCACGTTGTCCGCCACCTGGTCCGGCATGGCGGCGGCGGGGGTGCCTTCCTCGGCCCGGTAGGCGAACACGCCAAGGTGGTGAAAGCGCGTCTCGGCCACGAAGTCGGTGAGCGCGGCGTAATGCTCGTCGGTCTCGCCGGGAAAGCCCACGATGATCGAGGTGCGCAGGGCCGCGTCCGGGAAATGTTTGCGGATGCGCTCCACCACCACGCGGGGGTTGCGGGCGAAGGGCCGCCCCATGCGGCCCAGCACGTCCGGGTGGGCGTGCTGCAAGGGCACGTCGAAATAGGGCACGAAGGGCGCGCCCGCCGCCGCGAGGTAGGA
>JALHHV010000233.1 GCA_022837365.1 Desulfovibrio sp.
CCCCATTTCATCCGATCCATCTATACATCCATGCACAATGACAAGCATATTTCGATTTGTCGCTGGCCTGTTCCTCTCGTACTTGTGTCTGGAAGTCAGTTTCCGCTCGCTACGGCGCTGACCGGGCCGTTGTCTTGAACGGTGAACCGCCCAAACACAAAAGAGGGGGCCATGAAAAACTTCTTTTCCTCGACGTACGGCATCATTGCCGTGGGGCTGGCCATCGGCGTGCTGGCGCCGCTGTTGCAGTTCTGGGGCAACCCCGGCAACATGGGCATCTGCGTGGCCTGCTTCGAGCGCGACATCGCCGGGGCCGTGGGCCTGCACCGGGCTGCCGTGGTGCAATACCTGCGGCCGGAGATCATCGGCTTCGTGCTCGGTTCGCTGCTGGCGGCCCTTTTCGTCAAAGACTTCCGCCCCCGCGCCGGGTCCGCCCCCGCCGTCCGGTTCATTCTGGGCGTCTTCGCCATGATCGGGGCCCTGGTCTTCCTGGGCTGCCCGTGGCGGGCCATCCTGCGCCTTGCCGGGGGCGACCTGAACGCCGTGGTCGGCATCCTCGGGCTGGTGTCGGGCATCGGCATCGGCACCATCTTCTTCCGCAAGGGCTACAGCCTTGGCCGCAGCCACAAGACCGGCACCCCGGCCGGGCTGGTCATGCCGCTGGTCATGCTCGGCTTCCTGGCCCTGCTGTTCCTGTACCCCCAGATTTCCGGCGAAGCCCAGAGCGGCGTGCTGTTCTACAGCGTGAAGGGTCCGGGTTCCATGCACGCGCCCCTTGCCGTCTCCCTGGCCGCGGGCCTGTTCGTGGGGATGGTGGCCCAGCGCAGCCGCTTCTGCACCATGGGCGCGTTCCGCGACCTGATCCTGTTCCGGCAGACCCACCTGCTGCTCGGGGTCATCGCCCTGTTCGTCGCGGCCGTGACCGTCAACGCCATGCTGGGACAGGTCAAGATCGGTTTCGAGGGCCAGCCCGTGGCCCACGTCCAGCACCTGTGGAACTTCATGGGCATGCTGCTGGCGGGCCTGTGCTTCGCGCTGGCCGGTGGCTGCCCGGGCAGACAGCTGTTCCTTGCCGGTGAAGGCGACGGCGACGCGGCGGTGTTCGTGTTCGGAATGATCACGGGCGCGGCCTTCGCCCACAACTTCGGTCTGGCGAGTTCGCCCGACGGCGTGGGTCCGCACGGCATCGCCGCCGTGGTCGTGGGGCTTGCCGTATGCCTGTACTTCGGCCTGACCATGCGCGCCAAGGCGTAAGGAGACACCATCATGAGCGAGATCATCGACGCCCGGGGGCTGTCGTGCCCCCAGCCGGTTCTGGTCACCCTGAACAGGGTCGCAACCGTGGAAAAGGGAACCCTCGAGATTCTGGTGGATACCGAAGCCTCGCGCGAAAACGTTTGCCGCGCCGCGCAGGCCAAGGGCTGGTCCCTTGACTCCGTGGACGCCGTGGACGGGGGCGAATACCGCATCACCATCAGCAAGGGATGACATGGGATTTCTTGACCGGTTGCGAAAAAAGGCCCCCTCTGCTCCGCCTGCCTCGAAGGCGGACAGGGGGCTTTTGATCTTCGAGAACACCAGCGAGGTCATCCGGGCGGAAAAGGCCCTGAAGGCCGCCGGGTTTCCGGTGAAGGTGGTCGGCCCGCCGCCGGAGGTACGCAGGGGCTGCGACCTTGCGGTGGAATACCCGCTCATAGAAGGGCTGAACATCCTGCGGCTGCTCGCGGATTCCGGCGCGCCCCCACTGGACGCCATACCCGTCACCGGACCGCTGCTGACGCCGGTGGACCTGTACCACGTCAAGGACTTCGGGGACTACCTCATGGTCCGGGCCGCCAACATGAAGATTACCGTGGAAAAGGCCACCGGGGTGATCGTCAACGTTTCCGGGGGGGGCTGCCCGGATGTGCCGTACCTTGCGGCGCGGTTGATCGGCCTGCGCCTTGACGAAGCGCCCTCCCCGCGCGAGATCGGACACACCCTGTGCGGCTATGCCCTTGGCCTGGCCTTCGAGGAGATGCAACGCCGATGCTCGCAGTGATCGGCACCATTCCGGACCCCGCCATGCCCGTGACCGAGGGGCCGGCGGCGTTGGGGCGCGGCGGCCTTTCGGTGGCGGAGCTGGAAATAGCTCCGGACAGGGGCACCCCCGCCCTGCTCGGCGCGGCCTGCGCGGCCTGCGGCGTGCTCGGCCTGCCCGCGCCGTTCGCCTTTCTGGTGGGGGACGAAGGGCGGGGCCACGGCAGCCGCGAACTGTACCGCCATCTCGTGGACGTCCTGCCGCGGCGCTCGCTGTCCACGCTGGCCTTCCACTACCTGCTGCCGGACGTCATGTGGCATGACAAGGTGCTGTTCGCGGTGAACGAGATGCACCCGCGCCCGAGGCTCATCGCCGACGCAGGGTTCATGTACGCGGCCAAGATGAGCGGGCAGGCCACGGCCTACGACCTGTTCACCCCCGACGCCGGGGAACTGGCCTTCCTGGCCGACGAGCAGGCGCCGCACCCCTTCTACACGCGGGGGTTCATCCTGCATGACGGCAACCGCGTCCCGGACCTGATCCGCCGCGCCTACGACGGCGACAACGCGGCGGCGTGCCTGCTGGTCAAGGGGAGCACGGACCATGTGGCGGACCGCACGGGCGTGCTGTTCACCGTGGACAGCCCCAACGAGGCCGCCATGGAAGCCATGGGCGGCACCGGGGACACCCTGACCGGAACCGTGGCCGCCCTGATCGAGTCCGGCCGCGATGTCTCCGACGCTGCCCGCATCGCAGCGCGAACCAACCGGCTGGCCGCGAAGCTGGCCCAACCCACGCCCGCATCGCGCATCTCCGAGATCATCGCCTGCATTCCGCAGGCGCTCACCCTTGCCCTTGCCGAAGAGGCCCAATGAGCGACCCGCTCATCGCCCCCCACATCACCCCGGACATGACGCTGCTGGATGTGGTGCACACCCACCCCGCTACCGAGGCGGTATTCCGCTCGTACGACGCCAAGGCCGGGGCCTGCCTGCTGTGCACGGCGCTTTTCGATTCCATCGAAACCGTGGCGGCCCGGCACCATATCGACCTCGCCAGACTCCTCAATGAGTTGGGGCAGGCCATCCGGGCGCAACTGCCCGCATAACGTCGGCGGTGGCCAGCACGCTCCAAAAGCAGGGGCGCGGAACCATGCTCCGCGCCCCCTACTTTCACCTGGGCTGCCACCAGGATATTTCTATTCACATCCCCAAGGTTGGAAATAGGGTTGGAAAAATTTTTCCAATCCACACCGAGCGTGCTCGTTTTATTTCCCAATCATTTGATTTCATGTTGGCGCGCCCGGGAGGATTCGAACCCCCGGCCAAGAGCTTAGAAGTCTGAAAAATGGCATTTTCACCCCCCTTCACCACTCTTCATTCTTCCACCAAAAAATATTGACATTTCGTATAGTAATAGGTGATTTTTGGCCCACGATCTTCATCGCGCTTCACTCGATATCACCGGAAAAGGTGGGAGAGAAGTGGGAGAGAAATGGGAGAAAGGTGGGAGAGAATGAGCGAGGAAACGGGCAAGAATCGGACGAAGTGGACGACGGTCGAACGGGGCATACGCAAGTACGAGCACCTGACCCGAAAGCACGGGAAAAGCACGGGAAAAAGCCGGACGCCTACTTTGCCCTGCGCTACAAGATAGACGGCGAGAGCCGCGAGGAAGGGCTGGGGTGGGCAAGCCAGGGATGGACCCTGGAAAAGGCCCGGCAAACCCTGGCCGAAATCCGCGCTGCCAAGAAAACGGGCAGCGGACCGGTCACGTTGCAGGAGCGCCGGAAGAAGGCCGAGGATGCCCGGCAGGCGGATCGCTTGAAGCCCACCATGACCCTGCTCTGGGAGACGTACAAGGCCGCGCACGGTGACCGCCCCAGTGCAAAGCCGGACGCTCGCAATGTCCGCCCT
>JALHHV010000234.1 GCA_022837365.1 Desulfovibrio sp.
CGGCGAACTGTGCTGCCTCGACCGCGACGCCACCGCCCTGGAACTGGCCCGCCAGCGCCTGGCCCCGTGGGGCGGCCGCGTGCACTTCTTCCACACCCGCTACGCCGACTTCGAAGCCGCGCTGGACCAACTGGGCTGGGACAAGGTGGACGGCGCGCTCATCGACATCGGGGTGTCGTCCATGCAAATCGACACCGCCGGTCGCGGCTTCAGCTTCCATGCCGACGGCCCGCTGGACATGCGCATGGACCAGGGCGGCGACGAGGACCCGGCCGCCAGGCTGGTGAACCGGGCCACAGTGGACGTCCTCAAGGACATCATCCGCCGCTACGGCGAGGACCCCATGGCCGGGCGCATCGCCCGCGCCATCGTGGACGCCCGCGCGGCAGGCCCCATCGAGACCACGGCCCAACTGGCGGCCATCGTGGACAGGGCCTACCCGGCCAAGTGGCGCGCCACCTCGCGCAACCACCCGGCCACCCGCACCTTTCAGGCCCTGCGCATGGCCGTCAACGACGAGTTGGGCCAGCTGGAACGCTTTCTCGACCGCATCCTGGACCGGCTGAGCCCCGGCGGGCGGCTGGCGGTGATCACCTTCCATTCCCTGGAAGACCGCATCGTCAAGCACCGCCTGCGCGACGAAGCGCAGGGCTGCGTGTGCCCGCGCACCGTGTCCCGCTGCGAATGCGGCCACACGGCCCGCGTGGACGTGCTGACCCGCAAGCCGGTCACCGCCACCGAGGCGGAACTGGCCCGCAACTCCCGCGCCGCCAGCGCCAAGCTGCGCGCGGCCGTGCGGCTGGCCCAGGGGCAGGCCCCGCGCCCCCGGCGGCGCAACAAGTACGCCCCCGGCGACCGCGATGCAGAGGAAGGGGGCGCGTCATGAGCCACGGCGTGGGAAGCTGGGTGCTGGCCATGATCCTGTCGGTGCTGACCAGCCTGGTGCTGGGGCTGTCGCTGGTGTGGCTGAACATCGAACGCATGGACATGGCCTACACCCTGCGCAAGTTGCAGGGCGAACTGGACGGCAGGGCGGCCCTGACCGCCAAGCTGGAAGTGGAGCGGGACCGGCTGATGTCGCCGTATGAACTGGGAAGGAAGGCGGAGACCATGGGCATGCGGGGGGCGCGCCCCGGCCAGATCCGCCGCATCGAGGAGGCGGGGCGCTAGCGCCCCGGAGCGTCATGCTGCGAGCAGACAGGAAGTCACGCATTCTCGGCAGGCCCGCGCCGCGCACCGCGCGCGACGCGCGTCCCTCTTTCGAGGCGCGCGCACCCCGCGCCGCGCGCGCCCTGCGCAACAGGAAGGCCCCCGGCTCGCCGTTCGGCGGCGGCTTGCGCTTCAATCCCTTTGCCCGCTTCGGCGGGACGGACTGGAGCAAGGTGCGCCTGTACGGCGTGGGCTGCATGTTCGCGCTGTTGTGGGTGCTGCTGTGGTCGCGCGCCTGGTACGTGCAGGTCTACGACGGCGAACGGCTGGCCGGGCTTGCCCGGCGCCAGCACATGGCGGCGGAGACCGTTTCCGGCAGGCGCGGGGCCATCCTTGACCGCAACGGGCAGATACTTGCCCGCAGCGTGGAGGTGCGCTCCGTCTACGTCCGCCCCGGCGAGGTGCGCGACGTGGACGCCACGGTCAACGCGCTGGCCGCCGCGCTGGAAGCCCCGGCCAAGCAGGTGCGCGACGCCGTTGTCGCCAAGCGGGGCTTTTCGTGGGTGGCCCGCAAGGTGGACGACCTGGCCGCGGAGAACGTGCGCAAGGCCAGCCTGCCCGGCGTGTACCTGACCAGCGAGTACGAACGCATCTATCCCTTCAAGCAGATGGCCGGGCAACTGCTCGGCTTCGTGGGCATGGAGAGCAAGGGCCTGGAAGGCATAGAACTGGCCTTCGAGGAAGTGCTGAGCGGCGATTCCGCCCGCAACGTGGTGCAGCGCGACGCCGCCGGACGCCGTCTGGACATGGACGGCGGCGCGGGCCGCGCGTCCCTGCGCGGCCGCGACGTGCGCCTGACCATCGACACCCAGGTCCAGTTCTTTGCCGAAGAAGCCCTGGCCCGCTCCGTGGACCAGTTCGACGCCTCCTGGGGCGGCTGCCTGGTGGTGGACGTGGACTCCGGCGACATCCTGGCCTGGGCGCAATATCCGTTCTTCAATCCCAACGCCTACCGCGACTACAAGGCCGACCGCTGGCGCAACCGCCTGGCCGCCGACGCGCTGGAGCCCGGCTCCACGCTGAAGCCGTTCCTGGTGGCCGCCGCGTTGCAGGAAGGCGTGGTCAAGGGCGACACCTCCTTCAATTGCGAAAAGGGTCGCTGGAAGACCCGCTACATCACCATCCGCGACACGCACAGCTACGACGTGCTGCCCGTGAACAAGGTGCTGCGCTACTCCAGCAACATCGGCATGGCCAAGATCGGCCTGGAACTGGGGTCCAAACGCTACTGGGAATACCTGAGCCAGCTGGGGTTCGGCGACCGCACCGGCCTGCCCATCACCGAGAGCAAGGGCATCCTGCGCGACCCGCGCCACTGGTCCGAGCCGGACCTGATCACCACCTCGTTCGGCCAGTCCATCGCCGCCACCGGCGTGCAGATGGCCCAGGCCTACCTGACCCTGGCCAACGGCGGCGAACGCAAGCCGCTGCGGCTGATCGTGGATTCCGGCGACGACACCCCGGCCAACTCGGCCAGCCAGAAGGTGTACAACGACAAGACGGTGAAGCAGGTCATCTCCATGCTGCGCGAAGTGGTGGAGGAAGACGGCACCGGCACCCGCGCGCGCATCCCCGGCATCATGGTGGGCGGCAAGACCGGCACCGCGCAAAAGGCTGACGAGACGGGGCGTTACGGCCACGAACGGCTGGCTTCGTTCGTGGGTTTCGCCCCCATCGACCGGCCCAAGTACCTGATTTTGGTCATGGTGGACGAACCGCAGAAAAATTCGTACGGCGGCGTGGTCGCCGCGCCCGTGTTCAAGCACGTGGCCATGCGCACCATGGCCTACCACGGCCTGCTGCCCGACGCTCCCGACCCCGAGGCCCCCACCTACGCCACGCCCATGGGCAAGACCGGCCCGGTGGAAGTGCGCCGCGAGGTGGCCGAGGCCGTGCGCGAGGCCCCCGACGGGGTGCCCAACGTGGTGGGCAAGTCGGTGCGCCGGGCCGTGGAGGTGTTCGCCCGGCAGGGCATGGTGCCCGTGCTCAAGGGCGTGGGGCAGACCGTGATCCGCCAGACCCCGGAACCGGGCGCCGAATGGCCCAAGGGCCAGCCCGCGGGACAGTGCGTCCTCTGGCTTTCCGAGAATTCGTAGGAGCATCGCCGCATGACCCGCATTTCCTTTGACGACCTTCTGGCCCGCGTCCGCCAGACCCGCACCGGCAAGGACAGGCCGGAAATACGCACCGACTCGCGCAGGGTGGGCCGGGGCGACGTGTTCGTGGCCGTGCCCGGCGTCGCCGCCAACGGCGGCGCGGGCGTGGACGGCGCGGACTTCATCCCCAAGGCGTGGGCTGCCGGGGCCGGGGCGGTGGTCTGCCTGCCCGGCCGGGTGGATGCCGCCCTTGCCGATGCTCCGGAAGGTTCCGTGGTCGCCGCCCACGACGACCCGCGCGCGGCCATCGGCCTGCTGGG
>JALHHV010000235.1 GCA_022837365.1 Desulfovibrio sp.
CGCTGCGCCCCTCACCGTGCAGGTGGCCCCGGAATGTCCGGCCCTGGCCGCGCTGGACATCACCCGCCCCGTGTACCTCGTCTCGCCGCACGGCCGCATGCCCGTGCGCGTGCAGACGCTGCCCGGCATCCATCCCCGCACCGTGCTCATGCCGCGCGGCGGCTGGCTGGCCCACGGCCGCTCGCCCAACGCGCTCATCGCCCCGCTGGCCACCGACATGGGCGACGGCGCGGCGTACTATGACCAGAGGGTACGGCTGGAGAATTGAACACATTCCAAAACAAATCGGGGGGAAGGAACCTTTTGCGCTATGCGGTCGCCAGCCGTAAGATTCGCGCTCTGCGTACGATGGCTTTATGGCTCGCAAGCTCATCTGGGGCTGCGCGTCGCACTCCCAGGCCATTGTTCGCGCTCACCTAACGGCTGCCGCAAAAGGTTCCTTCCCCCGAGCCCCCCAACCTCCCAAACTTTTCAATTGGGTTGGCGGGGCATTCGCCTGCGGAACGGTATACGCCGTATCCGCTACTCCAACACCAACCGGCCCGCCACGGGCATGCGCCAGCCGGTGCCGAAGGCGCGGTCGGTCACCTTCAGGCCGGGCGCGGCCTGCCGCCGCTTGAATTCGGAAATGCGCACCAGCCGCAGCACGTTGTCCACCACCTCGGGGGCGAAGCCTTCGGCCACCACGGCGTTGCGGTCCATGTGGTGCACCACGCTGCGCTCCAGGATGGCGTCCAGCACGTCGTAGGGAGGCAGGCTGTCGGTGTCCTTCTGGTCGGGCCGCAGTTCGGCGGAGGGGGCCTTGTCCAGGATGGCCGGGGGGATCAGGTCGTAGCCCGCCTGGGCGTTGCGCCAGCGGCACACCCGGTACACCAGGGTCTTGGGCACGTCGGCGATGACCGCGAGGCCCCCCGCCATGTCGCCGTAGATGGTGCAGTAGCCCACGGCCAGTTCCGACTTGTTGCCGGTGGTCAGCAGCAGCGCGCCCGACTTGTTGGACACGGCCATGAGCAGGTTGCCCCGGATGCGCGACTGGATGTTTTCTTCGGTCACGTCGCGCGCGGTGCGGCCCAGCGCGCCGAACACCGGGGCCAGCGCCGCGTCGAAGTCCTCCATCAGCGGGCCGATGGGCACCGTGTGCACCGTTTGGGAGGTCATGCCCAGGTTGCGGGCCACGGCCAGCGCGTCGGTCACGCTGCCCTCGCTGGAATGGGGCGAGGGCAGCAGCAGCGCCCGCACGTTTTCCGGCCCCAGCGCTTCGGCGGCCACGGCCGCCACCAGGGCCGAATCCACCCCGCCGGAAAGGCCCAGCACCGCCCCCGTGAACCCGCACTTGCGGGCGTAGTCGCGCGTGCCCATGACCAGCGCTTGCCACACCTGCGCCTCCGGCTCGGCCGGGTCCGGGCAGATGGCGCCGGCGCCCGCCGCAACGTCCACCAGCACCGTGTCCTCCTCGAACGGGCAGCCCCGCGCGATGAGGTGCCCCACCGCGTCGAAGGCCACGCTCTTGCCCGCGAACAGCAGATCGTCGTTGCCGCCCACCTGGTTGGCGTACAGCACCGGCACCCGGTAGCGCGAGGCCACGCGCGACAGCATGCGCTCGCGCACCGCCTGCTTGCCCAGCGTGAACGGCGAGGCCGACAGGTTGATGATGGCATCCACGCCTGCCAGGGCCAGGTCCGCCACCGGGTCGGTCTCGTACTGGCGGTGCTCCTGCCAGAAGGTCTTGTCGTTCCAGATGTCCTCGCACACCGTGACGCCCAGCCGCCAGCCCGCCACCGTCACCGCGCCGCAGTTCACCCCAGGCTCGAAGTACCTCCGCTCGTCGAATACGTCGTACGTGGGCAGCAGCACCTTGCGCGTGGCCACCGTCACCGTGCCCTCGTGCAGCAGCACCGCCGCGTTGTGCAGCCGGTTGCCCACCGGCGTGGGATTGGGCACCGGAGCGCCCACCAGCACCGGCGGACCGTCCTTCAGCCGCCGCGCCAGCGCCTCCAGCGCCTTGCGGCAGCCGGGCACGAAGTCGCGCCGCAGCAGCAGGTCGCGCGGCGGATAGCCGCAGATGGCCAGTTCCGGCGTCACGCACAGCCCCGCACCCCGCGCCGCCGCATCGCGCACCGCCGCCTCGATGCGCGCCGCGTTGCCCGTCACGTCGCCCACCACCAGATTCAACTGCAACAGCGCGATGTTCATTGATGTTCTCCGGAAAAGCAGGGAAAGGCATGGACCTCGGGGAGAGGGGAGAAAACTTTTGCGCGCTGCGGTCCCCATCCGTAAGGCTCGCAAGCTCGCCTAACGGCTGGGGCAAAAGTTTTCTCCCCTCTCCCCGAACCCCTCCTCGCCCCGAACACCCCATTAAAAAGTTTGGGGGGATGGGGGTACGGGGGAAGGAGACCCTTTTACGCTCTGCGGCCGCCATCCGTAAGGTTCGCGCTGCGCGCTCACCTAACGGCTGCCGCAAAGGGTCCCTTCCCCCGATTATTCTTCAATCACCGCTACAGCATGTCCAGCATGGAATAGAGCTTACCGGGCTGCTGTTGGGGCAGCCACTTGGCGGCGCGCAGGGCGCCTTGGGCGAAGTTTTCGCGCGAGTGGGCCTGGTGGGTGATTTCGATGCGTTCGCCGGGTCCCATGGCGTAGACGGTGTGCACGCCGACAACGTCGCCGCCGCGAATGGTCTGGATGCCGATTTCTTCTTTCGGCCGTTCGCCGATGATGCCTTCGCGGTGGTAGTTGGCGACGGCGGGCAGATCCCAGCCGCGCGCCTCGGCCAGGCATTCGGCAAGGCGCAGGGCGGTGCCGCTGGGCGAATCCTTCTTGCGGTTGTGGTGCAGTTCCACCATTTCCAGGTCGTACTGGTCGCCCAGTTGCTGCACGAGCAGGGGCAGGATCTTGAGCAGCACGTTGACGCCGATGCTCATGTTGGGCGCCCAGAAGATGCGCGCGGTTTTGGCGAGGTCGGCCAGTTCCGCCTTCTGGTCGGCGGTGAGGCCCGTGGTGCCGATGACGTGCGACACGCCCGCCCTGGCGGCGGCGCGGGCGTTGGACAGGCTGGCCTCTGGCGAGGTGAAGTCCACCACCACGCCACCGGGCACCCGGGCGAACATGGCCTCGGGGTCGCTGCCGGCGGGACATTTCCACACGTCGAGCGAGGCCAGGCGTTCGGGACGTTCGACGACGGCGGCCAGTTGCAGGGCGGGGTCTTCCTGCGCCAGGCGGCAGATGGTGGACCCCATGCGGCCACCGGCGCCCGTGACGATGATCGAAGTGCTCATGCTCGCTCCTTATGCGTTTGCGCGCGCCGCAGAAACCCGGAACGCGGCCCGGAGTGCGCGGCGTCTGGTCGGGAAAAACCGGTCTAGATCAGGGAATGCTGGTCGTTCTTGCGGGATGCGGACGATGCCGCCGCCGGTCCGGCCTCGTCGGGCACGCCGGAAGACGGGCTGGAAGCCGCCTCGGCAGGCGTGGCCGGGAGCGTGTCCCCGCCCTTCCCTTCCAGCAGGTCCAGGAATTCCTGTTCCCGCAGTACCCGTATGCCGAGTTTCGTGGCCTTGTCGAGCTTCCCGCCGGGCTTGTCGCCCACCACCAGCAGGTCCAGTTTCTTGCTCACCCCGCCGAG
>JALHHV010000236.1 GCA_022837365.1 Desulfovibrio sp.
GTGACCTGGAGGCTGCCGTGGGCCACGGCCACGCGCGATATGCGCACGTCGCGGCCCAGCACCACGGTGCCGGTCTTCTCGTCCACCACCACCCGGGCCGGGGAGTCGGGGGTGACCTCGATGTTCTCGATGGAGGCCATCAGCGGCACCAGGTTGCCCCGGTAGGCGGGCGGCACGTCCAGGGCCACGGTGGAGGCGTCCTGGGCCTTGGCGTAGCTGCCGCCCATGACCCGGTTCAGCCGCTCCACCACCTGCATGGTGGTGGAAAAGTCGGCGCTGGTCATGTGCAGGGTCAGCGTATCCTGGCTGTTGAACTGGAAGGGGATACCCCGCTCCACGATGGCCCCGCCGGGGATGGTGCCCACGGTGGTCACGTTCTTCTGGGCGCGGGCGGCCTGCCCTTCCACGGAAAAGCCGCCGAGGGCCAGCGGACCCTGCGCCAGGCTGTACACCTTGCCGTCCACGCCCTTCAGCGGCGTGAGCAGCAGCACCCCGCCCTGAAGGCTGGTGGCGTCGCCCATGGACGACACGGTGACGTCCAGCCGGGTGCCGGGCTTGGCGGAAACGGGCATGCGCGTGGTGACCATGACGGCGGCCACGTTCTTGGGCTTCATCTTGGTCTGGTCCACGGCCACGCCCATGCGCTCCAGCATGTTGACCATGGAACTCATGGTGAAGGTGGAATCCTTCTTGTCGCCCGTGCCGCCAAGGCCCACCACCAGGCCGTAGCCCACCAGCTGGTTGTCGCGCACGCCGCCGAAGCTGGCGATGTCCTTGATGCGCACGGCTTCCGCGCCGCCCGGCAGGGCCAGCAGCCACAGGGCCGCAAGCAGCGGGATCACGAGAAGGCGGGCGGTGAGGGAGCGAAGGCTGGGCGACATGGCGTATCTCCGGAAATCCGGCTGCGCTGGGCAGCCCGTTACGCGGCCCCTCCCGGATGGTTGCGCAGGGATGGGGCGCGCGGATTGCTGACAATCTACAAGATAGGCATTCCGCAGGGCGCGGGGTGCGCCGGGGAACCGACGGTATTCCGGCGCTGCCCGTGGGTATTGCCAACACCGTGCCAACACGAAAGCGGCGATTCCGCCCGCATGCGTCGTCAAACGGGATGTTCGCTCCGGTCACGTACGTCTTTGTACGCTTCCGTCGCGAACATCCCGTTTTCCTTGCCTGCGAACGAACTTGCCGCTTTCGTGCTGCGCAGTGCGAATGGAGAGGGAAAGCACATCTTTTTCTTTCCCGCTTCCCATGTATCTTGTGAATTTCATTCCTTATACCCCGCGACGGTCTTCCGTCGCGGGCGGCTGTGCGGACACGATGTGAGAAATTACGAGTTTTGCTGCCGGGCAAGGCGGGTTGGCGTTTTTGAGCGGAGCGTACTTTCGTACGTGAGCATCAAAAACGCCAAGCCAACGCAGCCCGGCGACAAAAGACGGATTTCGTCGACAGGGTGTCCGCGCTGAACCCCAAGCCTATCCGCGGCTCCCACTCACTCCCCTTCCTTGCCCCGCAACGCACAGGAAATACGCTCGCCTGACCGGTAGTCCAGGGGCAAAAAAACGGAGCCGCCGCCGGGGGAGTGTACTCTTTGGTACTCGACCCCGGCGGCGGCGACGTTTGACGACGCATGCGGGCGGAATCGCCGCGTTCGCCCTAGAAGGGCCAGACGTTGTCCATAAGGCGGGTAAACCACCCCGGCTTCTGCTTGTCCGCCAGGGTGCCCTTTCCGTAGTACTCGATGCGGGCGTTGGCCATCTGCGACGAGGTCACGGAGTTGTCGGAGGCCACGTCGCGGGCGCGCACCAGGCCGCTGACCACGATGTACTGCGTCTCGTCGTTGACGCGGGTTTCGCGCGCGCCTTCCACTTCCATCAGGCCGCCGGGCAGCACGCGCAGCACGCGGGCGGCGATGGTGGTGGTGACGGTGCTTTCGCGCTTGGTTTCGCCGGTGGCCGAATGCTTGGAGGTGGAACTGGTGCCCAGCACGGGGTTGGTGCCCACTACCCCGCTGAACGGCCCCGTGGGGTTCATGGGGTTGATGGACGCGCTGGACTGCCCGAAGAAGGCGCTGACGCCCAGTTCGTTGGTGGAGGTCTTGTCGGCCGTGGTGTCGGCCTTGTTCTTGGCCTTGTCGGTTTCCACGACCTTGACCAGCACGATGTCGCCCACCCGGCGGGCGCGGTTGTCGGAGAACAGGAACTCCGACTCCGATTCGCTGTACAGCGACCCGGGGTTGGCGGCCGCATCCTCGGGCTCGGAATAGGCTTGCGGCTGCGTGATCGGCGGCACCGGCGAGGGCTGCTGGCGGGCGGCGTTGCACCCGGAAAGCAGCAGCATGGCGCACCCGGCGGCGAGCAGTCTGCGTTTCATGGCGGTTCTCCTTGGATTGCGGATGGGGATGCGGCACGGCAGGCGCGCCGCCGTCATGCGGCCGGTCCGGGCCTTGCGGGTCTACCGCACGCTGACCGTCGCCCCGTCCTTCACGGCGGCATAGATCTGCCGCTTGCTTTGCATGTTGCGCACGGGAATGGTCTCGCCAAGGCCGCCGTCGGCCATGGCCTCGCCCTGCACCTGCATGCGCACCGAGCCGGATTCGTACAGCACGGTCACCACGCTGCCGCGCCGCACGGTGGGCACGCCGGAAAGATCGCTCTGGTAGATGACCTGGTCGGCGCCCACGGGGCGGGTCAGACGCCACGGGCCGCCACGGCCGTCCCAGGCGGGCTCGCGCAGGTAGGCCAGGTTCTTGCGCACGTGGGTGACCTTGTCGGGGGTCAGCACGTCGTCCTTGTTCACGGGCTGCGCGGCGCAGGGCACGTCGGCCCACACGTCCACGAAGGCGGAACCGGTGAACTTGCGCACCGTGCCGCCGTCCACCTCGCGCACGGCAAAGCGCAGGGTGTTGCGGCCGGGGGCGGCCAGGGTGTTCTCCACCACCACCTGCTGCTGCGGGTGGGCCAGAAAGACGTAGGGCGGCAGCCGGTAGTCCTGCATGGAGGCCTCGCCGGGCATGGCGGCCAAGGCGGGCGTCAGAGTCCTGACGGCCAGGGCGCGCAGGTCGGCCTCGCGCAGCACCGCGCCGCCGCGCTGGAGCACCAGCGTGCCGGGGTACAGGCACAGGGCTTCGGTGTCGCGCAGGGCCTCGCGCAGGGCCTGCTGCAAACGCGGGCGGTTGACGCTCATGGGGCGGCCCGGCTCGGCGGGCGAGGGCCACAGGGGCGTGGCGGCCAGTTCGCGCCAGGTCTGCGGGGGAATGGGGCCCACCGGCTCGGCGATCTCGCCCAGGGTCACCGTGGCCCCGGACACCACGGCCGCGTCCAGCAGCCGGATGCGCCAGCCCGCGTCGGCGGTGCCTGCCCGGGCCGGGGCAAGGCCGAAGGCCAACAGGCCCATGGCAAGGGCCAGCGCGGCCAGCCAGGCCATGGGACCGGCGAATGCGGACGCCATGACGGCGGAACGGCGGGCGGGCCCGGAACGGTGGTGGCGGATCATACTATATCTCCCTGGAGTTCCAGAAACGTTCACGCTGCGGGATAACGCACGCCCCTAGGGCGGTCTCCAAATGAGGATTTTCGTTCGTTGGCAAGGAAAACGAGCCTGCCATGACGGATGGCAGGTGAAGTTTGACGCAGCCAACGGACGAAAGGACCATTTGGAGGCAGCCCTTAGCGCTTCAGCTGCACGGCGGTCTGCAACATGGTGTCCGAGGTCTGGATGGCCTTGGAGTTCATTTCGTAGGCGCGCTGGCCCACGATCATGTTCACCATTTCGTCCACCACCTCGACGTTGGACATTTCCAGAAAGCCCTGGGCGATGGTGCCCACGTTGTCTTCGCCGGGCACCCCTTCCACCGCCTCGCCCGAGGCTTCGGACGGGATGTACAGGTTGCGCCCGCGCGCTTCGAGGCCCGCCGGGTTGATGAAGGTGTAGAGGGGGATGTCGGCCTCGGCCAGCGCCGCGCCGTTGCTGTCCAGCGCGGAGATGTGCCCGTTTTCCGTCACCGTGATGTTCTTGGTCTCGGCGGGCACGGTGAATTCGGGTTGCAGGGTGTAGCCGTTGGCGGTCACCACCACCCCGTCCTGGTTCAGCTTGAACGCGCCCGCGCGGGTGTAGGCGTCCTCGCCGTTCACCTGCACCAGGAAGAAGCCGTCGCCTTCGATGGCGAGGTCCAGCGAGTTGCCGGTGTTGGAATAGTCCCCCTGGGTGAAGAACTTGTGCACCGTGGTGGGCCGCACGCCCATGCCCACCTGGATGCCGGTGGGAATGCGGTTGTCGCCCTCGGTGGCGGCGCCGGCGATGCGCATGTTCTGGTACATGAGGTCCTCGAACTCCGCGCGGCTTTTCTTGAAGCTCGTGGTGTTCACGTTGGCGAGGTTGTTGGAGATCACGTCGATGTTGAGCTGCTGGGCCACCATGCCGGTGGCGGCCGTCCAGAGTGAACGCATCATGGTTGCTGTCTCCTTGCGAGGAGGTTGATTCCGTCAGTTGTCCGTCGGTGGTTGCCCGCCGGGCAGTCGATTGCAAACCGGATGCCGGATGCGGCGGCCGTCAGAAGCCTTGAGGAGGACGGCAGCAGCGCAAGGGCGTGTTTGCAAACAGGTTTTTTGTTCGCTGGCGAGGAAAACAAGCCTGCCATGAAGGAATATACTCTTCGGTATTTGACTGAAATGGCAGGCGAAGTTTGACCGCGTTGCGCACGATGGCCGTAGGGCTCGCAGACTCGCCCAACGGCCACGCTTCGCGCCCTTCGGGTCGGAAGCCAGCGGGCAAAAGGACCGTTTGCACACACGCCCTAGACCTTTTTGCCCACCTTCTGGGTCGCCTCCCGGTCTATCGCATCCGAGGTCTGCATCACCTTCTGGTAGGCTTCGAACTGCCGCTGGGCCTCGATCATGTTCACCATTTCGGAGACTACCTCGACGTTGGACGCCTCCAGGTAGCCCTGCGCCACGTAGGCCCCCTGCGCGGGCACCTCGCCCGCCTCGGAGCCCGGCCGCAGCCGGTACATGTTGCCGCCCAGCTTTTCCAGGGCGGTCAGGTCGTTCACGGTGACCAGGTTCAGCTGCCCCACCAGCACGCCGTCCGCGAAAATCTGCCCGTCGTCGGAAATCTGCACCTGCTCGCCGGGCGGCAGGCCCAGGTCGCCGCCGTCGCCCTGCACCGCGTGGCCCATGGCCGTCACCAGCTGGCCGTCGGCGGTTTGCAGGAAGTTGCCGTTGCGGGTGTAGAATTCGCCCTCGGGGGTGCGCACCTTGAAAAAGGCGTTGCCGGAGATGGCCACGTCCAGCGGGTTGCCGGTGTAGCGCATGCTGCCCTGATCGAAGTCGGTATGGGCCACGGCAATGCGCGGCCGGGCCACGTGCATGGGCTCCGGAAAGAGCTTTTTCGAGCGCACGTTGGCGATGGGCTCCATGATCTGGTCATGGGCGAACAGCTGCATGGTATCCTTGAAGGATATGACGTCGCGCTTGTAGCC
>JALHHV010000237.1:0-3594 GCA_022837365.1 Desulfovibrio sp.
ACCTACCGTACCCACGGGGTGGACCGGCCCGAAGACATCGGCATCATCATCAACCTGCTTGGGGAGAACGAAGGATGAGAGCTTTCCTGGCCCTGGAAGACGGCTTCGTGCTTGAGGGGCGCTCGTTCACCGGTCGCGGCGAATCGGGCGGCGAGGTCATCTTCAATACCGGGATGACGGGCTACCAGGAGGTCCTTACGGACCCCTCGTACGCCGGGCAGATGGTCTGCATGACCTACCCTCTCATCGGCAACTACGGCGTGACCGCCGAGGACATGGAATCCGGCAAGGTCCATGTGGAAGCCTTCATCGTCAAGGAATGTTGCAAGACGCCCTCCAACTGGCGGGCCAAGATGTCGCTGCCCGACTATCTCGCGCAGCACGGCGTCATGGGCATCGAGGGCATCGACACCCGCGCCCTGACCCGCCACCTGCGCATCAACGGCGCCATGCGCGGCATCATCTCCACCGAGACGGACGACCGCGACGAACTGGTGCGCCGCGCCCGCGCCCTGCCCACCATGGAAGGCCAGAACCTGGTCACCAGGGTGGCCCCCGCCGCGCCCTACCGCTGGGACGGCGCCCGCCCGCAGCCGGTGGAACTGGCCGCCGACGGCTCGTACGCCTGGCCCGGCCCCGGCCCGCGCCTGGTGGTGTACGACTACGGCATCAAGTGGAACATCCTGCGCCTGCTCACCGACCAGGGCTTCGACCTGCTGGTGGTGCCGCCGTCGTTCACGGCCATGCAGGTGGCGGCCAGCGGGGCCGAGGCGGTGTTCCTGTCCAACGGCCCCGGCGACCCGGCCACCCTTACCGATGAAGTACGCGAAATCCGCGTGATGACCGAGCGCATGCCCGTGGCGGGCATCTGCCTTGGTCACCAGTTGCTGGGCCACGCCCTGGGCGGCACCACCCACAAGCTGAAGTTCGGCCACCACGGGTGCAACCACCCGGTCAAGGACCTGGTGACCGGGCACATCGAAATCTCCTCGCAGAACCACGGGTTCTGCGTGGACATCGAGAGCCTGCCCGACATAGAAATAACCCATGTGAACCTGAACGACGGCACGCTGGAAGGGTTCGCCCACAAGACCAGACCCATCCTGGCCGTACAGCACCACCCCGAGGCAAGCCCCGGCCCCACCGACAGCCGGTACTTCTTCGCCCGTTTCAGGGGCATGGTGCGGGAGGCCGTGGGCCGCTAGGGATCACCTGCGCCATTGAATGCAGCCTGACGCAGGGGGCGCGGTACAGGCACGCCGCGCCCCTTCGCATACGGGGCCCTGCCCCACCCACGCGACGCCATTCCGGGGGCGATGCATGTCCAACGATCTCACCAAGGCCCGACAACTGCTCACCCAGGTGCGCACCCTGCTGCGCCAGGGCAAGGTCATGCCCGCCGCCCAGTCCTTTCACGAAGCGCTGGTGCTGGTGCTGAAAAACCCGCTGATGAAGGCCGAGCGCGACGAATTCGAGCGCATGCTGGCCGACGCCTCCGCCTACCTCGACAACGATCCCGAACTGCGCAAGGTCTTTCCGCTCAGGATCGACTACAAGCCCGGCGCGGAACGCCAGGTGCTGGACACCGTGCGCGAACTGGTCAAGGCGGTGAATGAGGCCGCCGTGAACGAGGCGCAGGAGCACATCAAGCTGCTGGAGGCCCGCAAGCTCGCCGAACTGGAGCGCGGCCAGAAGCTGCTGGACGACAAGGACTACGACGCCGCCAACGACGTGTTCCGGCAACTGGTGGTGGAATTCAGCGACGACCCGGCGCTGAAGGGCGACATCGGCGAGCGGTTCCTGAAGGCCGGGCGGTACGAGGACGCCTTCGACTACCTGGCCCAGGCCCTGGACCAGAGCCCGGAATCCGTCCACCTGTACAACCGCATCGGCATGGCCCTGCGCAGGATGGGCAAGTTCGAGGTGGCGGAAAAATACTACTTCAAGGCCGCCCAGTACACCGGGCGCGACCCCAACCTGTTCTTCAACATCGGCCGCCTGTACGTGGACTGGGGCAAGTGGGACAAGGTGGCCAAGGCCGCCTCGGCCGCGCTGCAACTGAAGCCCGACTTCGACGAGGCGCGCAAGATGCTGGAATTCGCAACCCGCCAGATGGGCAAGTAGCCGCGCCCGCGCGGCAGCGCACGAAAAGGCCCGCCGGGGAACCCGGCGGGCCTTCATTCATTGTTCCATGCCGTTGCACCGGCGGGCCGTTGCGCCGCCCGCATCCGGATGCAACGTCCTACCAGTTGATGCCCAGCAGTTCGAAGTGGGCCTGCGGGTGGGCGCAGGCGGGGCACAGGTCCGGGGCCCCGGTGCCTTCGTGCAGGTAGCCACAGTTGCGGCAGCGCCACACCACGGACGATTCGCGCACGAACACGCGGGCTTCCTTCACGTTTTTGGCGAAGCCCAGGAAGCGGCGCTCGTGGAATTCCTCGGCCACGGCGATGCTCATGAACACCTTGGCGATCTCGTCGAAGCCTTCCTCGCGGGCGATGCGCGCGAACGAGGGGTACATTTCGGTGTACTCGTGGTGTTCGCCCGCCGCCGAACTGATGAGGTTGGCGTGAGTGTCGCCGATGATACCGGACGGGAAGCCGCCGACGATCTCCACCTCGCCGCCTTCAAGGAACTTGAACAGGCGCTTGGCGTGTTCCTTTTCCTGGCTGGCGGTTTCGGCAAAGATGTCCGCGATCTGGACGAAGCCGTCCTTCTTGGCGCGGGCGCCGAAATAGTCGTAGCGGTTGCGGGCCTGCGATTCGCCGGCAAAGGCGGTCAGGATGTTGCGTTCGGTCTTGGTGCCTTTCAGGGCTTTCATGACTGCTCCTTGTAATTGTCGTCGTGTTCCGGGTGAAAAGGGAAGGTAGCCTGATGGCGGATCCGGCAGCTCGGCCGGATGCCGGGTTCCGGTGACGCCGCCGGTCGCGGATGGGGCACGAACCCTATACGGTTCGTGCGCTCAACCCATGCAGTTGGCCGTCATGCACCCTGACGCCCCGTCAAAACTCCATCGCGCGACCGTACATTCACCGCGCATCCCGCGCAAGAGTGACGTGCAGCCGACTGGGCTCGCAACTGGGCTCGCGACTGGGTGCACAACTGTCTCGCGACTACTCGCGACAGGGCTCGCAACCGGGCGCTCAGTTCTTCGAGGCGCAGACCTCGCACACCCCCTCGAACTCGACCCGTCCGGAAAGGATGATGAAGCCGGGCGCGCGCGCCCCCGTGATGTCGGGCACGCGCACGGGTTCCATCACGTCGCCCACGCGGCCGCACTGGGTGCAGCGCACGTGCTGGTGGGGGGTGATGTTGCCGTCGAAGCGCTTCTGCGACCCGGCCGACTCCAGCTTCAGGATGTCGCCCGATTCGGCCAGCAGGTCGAGGTTGCGGTACACGGTGCCCAGGCTGATGCGCGGCAGGCGCTGCCGGACCATGCCGTAGATCTCGTCCGCCGTGGGGTGGGAGTGCACGCGGCGCAGTTCTTCAAGGATGACCATGCGCTGCTTGGTCATGCGGGTCTGTTGTTGCAGACGGGCCTGTTGCTGCTGGGTCATGTGGGACCTCACGTTGTTTATTGGTAATGGTTACTGTTTG
>JALHHV010000237.1:3634-7391 GCA_022837365.1 Desulfovibrio sp.
GCGGCAGGGCCGCCGGTTGCCCCGGCGGCCCTGAAACGTTCCGTGCGTCCCGGCTGCCCGGTCCGCCCCACGGCGGGACCGGCCTTCCGGCCGCGCCGCTATTCGTCGGTGCCCTACCCGTCGGTTAGGGACGGCTTCAGCTCGCCCATGGCCGCCCACAGCTTGGACAGCGCGTCCAGGTATTCCGCCTTGGCCCCGGTCAGGGCGGCCTCGGCGGCGGTCAGCTTGGCCTGGGCGTCCAGCACGTCGGTGTTGGTGCCCACCTGGGCCTGGTAGCGGGCCACGGCCACGCGGTAGGCTTCCTCGGCCTGGGCCAGCCCCTTGGTGGCCACCGCGATGCGCTTGGAGGAATCGGTCAGGGTCAGCAGGCGCGACTGCACCTCGTAGGCCACCTCGTGGCGCAGGTTGGCCTCTTCGGCGCGCACCTGCGTTTCCACCTGGCGGGCCTGCTGGCCGGAATACCACGTCCGGCCCCACTCGAAGACGCTCCACTCGGCCCTGAGCCCGGTGGACCATTGGCTGAACCCGGTGGGGCTCAGGGTGCTGCCCGAAACGTCGGGATGGTCGCCATCCGTGGCCCAGTTGAAGGTGGCCGAAACCTGCGGGTACAGCCCGCTGTCCGCGATGCGCACGTCCTTGCCCGCGATCTCCACGGCCTTGCCCGCGATGCGCACGTCGGGCCGGTTGCGGTAGGCGCGCTCCAGGCACTGCTCCAGGGTCATGTCGAAGCCCACGGGCACCAGCGTGCCCACGTAGGCGGTGTCGTCGGCCACGGGCAGGGTGAGCAGGGTGTTCAGCCGGGCGTGCTGCGTGGAATGATTGTTCTCGGCGGTGATCAGCAGCGATTCGGCGTTGGACACGTCCACCTCGGCCTGCAACACGTCCAGGCGCGGGCGCAGCCCCACGTCGTAGAAGGCCCGGGTGACCTTGGCCTGTTCGAGCAGGCGGTTCAGGGCGTCGCGCGCGCTGCGCACGTTCTCGCCCGACTTCAGGTAGGCCAGGAAGGCCTCCTGCACCTGCACGGTGAGGTCCAGGCGCGACTTGTCCAGGGTCAGGGACTGGCGCTCGGTTTCCAGCGCGGCCCTCTGGTAGGTGGACAGCAGCTTCAGCCCCGTGAACAGCGGCTGGCTGACGCCCACGGTCCAGGTGTAGGTGTCGTCGTCCAGTTCGCGCGACATGGAGCGGGGCTTCTCGTTCAGGCGGTCGTAGCCGTAGGAGGTGGACACGGCCGGGCCGAACGCGCCGCGCGCCGACTTGCGCCCTTCTTCCGCCGCGTCGCGCCCGGCGCGGGCGGCCACCACGCCCTGGTTGTCGCGCAGGGCAGATTCCACGGCGCGGCGCATGTCGTATTCGCCCCCGCTGGCCGTGGCGGCCGTCGGCGCCCCCGAGGGCGTTCCGGCGGCCATGCCCCCCGGCATGCCGGGAGCGGGCGCGGCCGCGTCGGCCGCCAGCGCCGGGACCATCAGTCCGGGACCGGCCAAGGCCGCGCCCAGCACCAGGAAGAGAAGGGCCGCGAGCGCGGGGCGGCGCATGCGGCGTGGCGTCATCGACGGGCCAGTGGCGGTGGTGCGATGCATGGATACTCCTGACGGAGGCTGCGTGGAATGGGGAGTGTGTCCGGCGTGCGCCGGGGGTGAAGCCCGGACATGCGGCTGCTTGATATGGTATGGTCCGGCACCCATGGCCGGGCCGGGCCGGGCACGGCACCCATGGCTGGACCGGATACGCGCCGGAGTGTAGCCGGGGCCGGGCGCACTTGCAACAATGTGCACATGCCCTCGCCGCGCGGAGTGCGGCCTTTGCACAACCCGGCCGGATGGAGCGGGCCCGCGCCCCGCGCCGCTTTTCCGCCGCCCCCGGAAAAGTGCGCCCCTTTTCGGGCCGGAGCCCCGGAATCCCATTGCATCATTGTCCCGAGACGACTAAATGGAGGGCGGGGTGCCGGACGCGCCCACGGTGTGGCGCGGCCCGGCGAAACCGGACGCCCGCGACGCCGCGCAGCACGCCCCGCCCGCCCCCCTCCCGGCCACGCACGGCGCCACGGCGCTCTGCCGCCAGCCAGCCGCACGGTACAACTCAACTACGGTGGAGACACCCAACGTCATGGATAATACCAGCATTCTTTCGATTCTTTCCCAAGCCACCCTGGTGGCCAAATTCGTCCTCGCCCTTCTGGTGCTCATGTCCATCGGCAGCTGGACGCTGATGTTCCAGAAGTGGTTCGCCCTGAAAGCCGCCCAGCGCAAGGCCGCCGACGGCCTGGACCGCTTCCAGAAGGCCCGCGACCTGCGCGAGGCCGTGCAGTCGCTGGGCGGCGACGCCGCCTCGCCCCTGTACCACGTGGCCCAGCAGGGCGTGGCCGAGTTCAACCGCCTGAAAGAGGCGGGCAGCTCGGGCGACGTGGTGGCCGACAACGTGCGCCGCTCGCTGCGCCAGGGCGTGGGCAACGAGATGACCCGTCTTTCCGCCTCGCTGTCGTTCCTGGCCACCGCCGCCAACACCGCCCCGTTCATCGGCCTGTTCGGCACGGTGTGGGGCATCATGCATTCGTTCCACGCCATCGGCCAGATGAAGAGCGCCTCGCTGGCCACCGTGGCCCCCGGCATCTCCGAGGCGCTCATCGCCACGGCCATCGGCCTGTTCGTGGCCATCCCGGCCACCGTGGGCTACAACATCTTCCTGGGCATGATCAGCAACATCGAGGTGCAGCTGGTCAACTTCGCGGGCGCGTTCCTGAACCGCGTGCAGCGCGAGATCAACGCCCATCGCGGCGCGGCCCGCCCCTCTGCTGACCGCGGCGACCGCACGGACCGGGGGTAGCCCATGGGCGCTTCCGTCGGCAACAAGGGCGGCTTCGTCGCCGAAATCAACGTCACGCCCTTCGTGGACGTGATGCTGGTGCTGCTGATCATCTTCATGGTCACGGCCCCCATGATGACCGAGGGCCTCGAGGTGGACCTGCCCCAGACGCGCACCGTGCAGGTGCTGCCCGCGGACAGCGACCACCTGCTGCTCACCGTGCGCAAGGACGGGGTGATGTACCTCGACGAGTACAAGGTGACCATCGAGGAACTGGAAGGCTACCTGCAACGGCTGGTCAAGGAGAAGAACAAGCTGCTCTTCCTCCAGGCCGACAAGGCCGTGCCCTACGGCGTGGTGGTGGACGTGATGGGTCACATCAAGGCGGCGGGCATCGAGAAGCTCGGCGTCGTGGCGGAACGCGAGGACCCGAAGAAGAAATGATCCCGTCATCATGCAAGGACGGCACGGTCCGGTTCCACATCCTTCGCGGCAAGGCCGCGCGGTAGGCCGGGGTCGACATGCGCTACACAAGCTTCCTGCTGTCGCTCAGCCTGCACTGCGCCATCGTGCTGCTGGTCTTTTTCTGGCCCGCGTCGCCGCCGGTGCGCCTGGACATGCCCGTGGTGCAGGTGGACCTGGTGAGCCTGGGCGCGCCCGGCGGCCCCAAGGCTCCGCCCGCGCCCGCTCCCGGCCCCGCGCAGCCGCAGGCCGCCCCGGCCCCCGCGCCCACGGCGTCCTCTCCCAAGGCCGCGCCCGTGGCCACGCCCGAGGTGCAGGAAAAGCCCGCACCCAAGGCCGAGCCCAAGCCTGAACCCAAACCGGAGCCCAAGCCCGAGCCGAAACCGGAACCCAAGCCGGAACCCAAGCCCGACGCCAAGGCCATCAGCGAAAAGAAGGACGAGCAGCAGGCCAAGCCGGAACCGCCCAAGGACGTTTCCAAGAACGCCACGGCCGC
>JALHHV010000238.1 GCA_022837365.1 Desulfovibrio sp.
CGCATCTCCGCGCCTTGGCAGAACGTTGCATCGGCAGCGCCCCATGGCCGCCCCTGCACGCCAACCGGCAGAATGTATACGCTTTCACCACACGTTAACGCCACTCCGGAGTACGGCGCATGGACATCGCAACCCTTTTCGGCCTCATCGTCGGACTTGCCATGGTCTTCGGGGCCATCATGGGCGGCGGTTCCATATGGCTGTTCGTGGACCTGCATGCCTTCATGATCGTGGTGGGGGGCTCGCTGGCGGCCATCTGCATAAACTTTCCGCTCAACCAGGTGCTTCAGGCATTTCGCGCCGCATCCAAGACGCTGATGATGCGCGAATTCTCCGACGCCGACGTGGTGAACACCATGGTGCGCATCGCCGAACTGAGCCGCCGCGAGGGCATCGTGGCCCTGGAGCACGTGCACACCAACGACGCAGTGCTCAAGAAGGCGTGCATGCTCATCGCCGACAACGCCGGGCCGGAACTGATCAAGGATTCGCTGCTGATCGAGATATCCTCGCTGTGCAAGCGCCATTCGGTGGCCCAGAACGTGTTCAAGCGGCTGGGCCTGCTGGCCCCCTCGCTGGGCCTTACCGGCACGCTGATCGGCCTGGTGCAGATGTTCGCCAACCTCGACAATCCCAAGAGCATCGGCCCGTCCATGTCCGTGGCCATGATCTGCACATTCTACGGGGCCATGCTCTCCAACCTCATCCTCACCCCCATCGCGGGCAAGCTGGCCGCGCGCACCCAGCTTGAGGTGCACCGGCTGGAAATCATCTTCGAGGGGGCCAAGTGCATCCTCGAAAACAACAACCCGCGCCTGGTCTACGAAAAGCTGTCCTCGTTCCTGTCCCCCAAGGAGCGCCGCTATGCTCGATAGAAAGGAACGCCAGAAGGCCATGGAATCCGATGGCGACGACCACGCCATCTGGCTGATCACCACCTCGGACCTGTCCCTGCTGCTGCTGGCCTGCTTCGTGCTGCTCTTTTCCATGTCTTCGGTGGAAAAGGGCATGTTCTCCGACTCCATCAATTCGGTGCAGCAGGCCCTGGGCGTGGGGGAAGGCTCGCGCATCGTGCGCCTGAAGGACGAGAAGGTGGGCAGCGTGGTGGACGAGGTGATGTACCGCCGCCAGTTGGTGGAGGCCCAGAACCGGCTCTACGCGGAAGTACGGCTGTTCGCGCAGTCGCGCGGCATGAGCGACATCCTCACCGGCAGCAGCGAGGACGGCAAGATCACCCTGAACATGCCCGCCGGGGTGCTGTTCGAGCCGGGCAACGACTCCATCACGCCGGAAGGCCGCAAGCTGTTGCAGCACATGTACGACCTGTTCGTGCGCCACCCCGACCAGGACATCAACGTGCGCGGCTTCACCGACAGTTCGCCTACCGCTCCGGGCGGACGGTTCCGCGACAACTGGGACCTGTCCTCCGCCCGGGCCATCAACGTGCTGCGCACCCTGCTGGACATGGGCATAGACCCGCACCGCATCACCGCCACCGGCCTTGCGGACATGAACCCGCTGTTCCCCAACACCACGGAAGAGAACCGGGCCAGGAACCGCCGCGTGGAATTCGTGCTGGAAAGGCAGATCATGCGCGACAACAAGTAGCGGCGGCGGCCTGCGGGCAATGCCGCGGGCCGCGCGCGCCACGCCGCATCAGTTCCGCTTTATCAGGCTCACCAGGAACAGCAGCACGATGGCGCCCACCACGGCGGTGACCAGCGATCCGGTCATGCCGCCGCCGTGCACGCCCACCATGCGGAACAGAAAACCGCCCAGCACCGCGCCCACCACGCCCACGGCCATGTTGCCCAGAAAGCCGAAGCCGCGCCCCTGCATCAGTTTGGCGGCCAGCCAGCCCGCCAGCGCGCCCAGCAGCAGAAACCAGATGATGCCCATGGATGTGTCCTCCCGTTGTGTTCGGGGGCGCGCGGCAGCGGCGCCCGCGGGGGTTGCTCCTTCCATGGTACCCGCAGCCCGGAAAAATGTCTGCCCCCCGCGCGCGGGTGCGGGATGTTTCCACGCCCGGCGGGGACATGTGGTTGCCCGCGACGCGTGCGGGGGTGTATGCTGCGGGCAGTACCGTGCCGGGCCTTGCCGGATACCGCGTCCCGGTCTCCGCGCCCGGCGCGCCCGCCATCCGCAACCGTCACCCAACCGTGAAGAGAGGTTCCCATGCGCACCCTCATGCTTGTCTTCGCCCTGCTGCTGTTGCCGGGCGCGGCCACCAGCGCCCACGCCGTGCTCGGGCTGTTCGAGAACGACTACCGGGTGGTGTTCGACGCCGTGCCCGACATCAAGGACGACAGGATATACCTTGGCGAATCGGTGATGGGCGACATCACCAAGCGCGAACTGAAGGGCAACAACGTGGTGCTCACCGTGGACGTGAAAAAGGAATTCGTGGGCAACATGGTGGACACCACGGTGTTCGTGGTGGAAGGCGGCCGCCTGAAGCACGCCACCCTCGGCCAGTCGTCCACGCCGCTGAAGGAAGGGGCCAACGTGCTGGGCTTTACCGATGCGCTGCAACTCAACCTGTTCAAGGCCAAGGCGGCCATGAACGATCTTGGCGACTACCTGCGCAAGAAGGCCGACGAACTGGCCAAGTAGCGAGGATCGGGCCGGAGGGGTTCCGGACGCCCGGACGCGAGGCCGGGGAATGGAAACACGGCCTGGCCGGAAGCGCGGGAACAGTCCCGCCCCGGCCGGGCCGGCTATTCCAGCCGGCCGAGCATGATGGAGGTCACCAGCCGGTGCCGCGAAACGCCGCCCCGCCACCAGTAGGCCACGGGGTGGCCGGTGGCGTCGGTGGCCAGGCCGATGACCCCGGTGCCCACGCCGCCGATGCCCGGCTCTCGCGTGTCCCTGGGCAGTGCGGCAAGCCATGCGGCGCTGCCCCGCTCTATGCCGGGAGCAAGGGCCGGGGGGGCCTCCACCTCCGGCGTCCGGGGCTGCCCCAGGGTGGTGCCGGGCACGGGTTCCATCGCCGGTTCCATCACCGGTTGCGCGGGCCGCGCGGCTTCGGATTCGGGGCTGCCCGCCTCCCGTATGGCGGCCAGGTCGCCGTGCGGGCTCAGGGTACAGTCGGCCACGGGCAGCAGCACCTCGCCGGGCCGGGCCGGGTTGGAGCGTGGCCCGCCCAGCGCCACCATGACGTGGCCGGTGGCGGAGCTGGCGCTGCGTTCGGCGGGCCGCAGCCACGCCACCACGTCGCCGGGGCGCAGGTCCGAAACCCGCTCCAGCCGCAGCCAGCCCGTGCCGTCGCCCTTGGGCCCGGCGCGCAGGATGCTGCGGTGGAAGTCCTCGGCCCGGGGACGGTAGTGCTTGCCGCTGCGGTCCACGGTGGCCAGCGCCGAGGGGTTCACCTCGTACAGCAGCATGGACAGGAAGCCGGAACAGTTCAGTTCGAACCGGCCGGTCTCCTCGTCCACCACGTAGTTGCCGGTGTAGCGGGTGCTGCGCACCTGCGAGAGCACGCGCACCGCCTCCGCGTACAGGGCACTGGCCCCTTCGGTGGCGGGCTGGTCTCCGAAATTCGGCATGTGGCCGATGGAGAGAGCGGGAGAGCGGGGGCGGGAGCGGGGGATTCTGAGGGATCGGCTGACACGGCGGACAGGGCTGACACGGCGAACAGGGCCGCCAGCAGCCCCATCAGCAGGCACGCCAGCAGGCACCGGGCCGCCAAGCGCGAAATCCGGCCGAAACCATCCGGCATGCGCCCCACCGGCATGGCCCGCGCCGCAGCCCGTATCTCTCCGTCAGTACACATCGCCTCTCCTTTTCGGCATCAGGCCCGCGTCAGGCCCAGCATACCGTAAATGGCGTCCATGTCCACGGCGGCGCGCACGG
>JALHHV010000239.1 GCA_022837365.1 Desulfovibrio sp.
CGCGCGATGGAGCACGACACCACCAGGCACACCCCCAGCGGCGGGGTGAGCATGCCGATGGCCAGGTTCACCACCACGATGACCCCCAGGTGCACCAGGTCGATGCCCAGCGCGGGCAGCAGGGGCACCAGCACCGGCACGAAGAGCAGGATGGCGGCGGTGGTTTCCAGAAAGGTGCCCACCACCAGCAGCAGCAGGTTCACCAGCAGCAACAGCGCCACCCTGTCGCCGGACAGGGAGAGCATCCACGACGCGATGGACTGGGGCAGCCGTTCCAGCGCCATCACCCACCCGAACAGCGAGGCGGCGGCGATGATCAGCATGACCACCGACGAGGTCACCCCCGCGCACCGGGCCAGGCGCGGCAGGTCGCGCCAGCGCAGTTCGCGGTGGGCGTACAGGCCCACGGGCAGGGCGTAGGCCACGGCCATGGCCGCCGACTCGGTGGCCGTGGCCACCCCGCCGATGATGGACCCCAGGATGATGGCGGGCGCGCCCAGCGCCCACGCGCCGGAGCGGATGGCGGGCCACAGGGCCCGCGCGTCGAAGCGCCGTTCCGGCACCCGGCCGGAGCGGCGCGCCTCCACCACGCACAGGGCCACCAGCGACGCGCCCATGAGCAGCCCCGGCAGCACTCCGCCCGCGAACAGCCGCCCGATGGAGGCACCGGTCAGCGCGCCGAACACGATCATGGGGATGCTGGGCGGGATGATCACCCCGATGCACCCCCCGGCGGCCTGCACCGCGCCCGCCAGCGGGGCCGGATAGCCGCGCCGGATCATGGCCGGGATGAGGATGGACCCCACGGCCGCCGTGTCGGCGGCGGCGGAACCGGACACCCCGGCGAAGAACATGGCCGACACCACCGAAACCGCCGCCAGTCCGCCCGGCAGGTGCCCCACCAGGGCATCGGCCAGGGCCACGATGCGCCGCGAGATGCCCCCCGCGGACATCAGTTCCCCGGCCAGCATGAACAGCGGCACGGCCAGCAGCGGAAAGGAATCCGCCCCAGCGTACAGCCGCTGCACGGCCAGCATGGGCTCCAGTCCGGCGGGCATGGACAGCCCCTTGGCCAGCACGGCGGCAAAGGCCGCCCCGCCCAGGGCCACGGCCACCGGCGCATTGAGCGCGAACAGCAGCACCATGCCGCCGAACAGGATCAGGCCCACCATGTCAGCAGCCCTCCCGCGCGGGGGCATCCCCACCGGACGTATCCGGGCCGGACGTATTCGGGCCGGGCCACAGGTGGGCCAGCAGGTCCGCCACCCCGTGCAGGGTCAGCAGGACACCGCCCACGGGCACGGCCACGAAGACCACGGCCCGCGACACGCCAAGGGCCGCCGTCTGCTGCGGCAGCAGGAACAGGGTGAACCGCGCGCCGTGCCAGGCCACGGCCGCGAAAAAGGCCACGCACACGCACAGCACCAGCAGCCGCGCCCGCCATGCCCACTCCGGGGAAAACCGCGCCACCAGCGCGTCCATGCCGATGTGCGCCCGGCCGCGCCAGGCCACCGACGCGCCGATGAAGGTCAGTTGCACCAGCAGGGCGCGGCCCAGTTCTTCGGACCAGAACAGCGAATGGTTGAACGCGTAGCGAAAGACCACCTGCGCGGTGAGCAGCCCGGCCATGGCCAGGGTGGTTCCGGCCAGCCAGACGCGGGCCACGGCGTCGCAACGCGCGGCCACGGCCAGCAGCGCCCGCGTCGCGGCAGGGCCGGGACCCCGCCCGCCCGCGCCGTTGCCCCCGTTCCCGTTGTCCGTGGTCACGGACTCGGGCGCGGGCGGTGCGGACATTGGTTCGGCCGTCATGCCCGGCCCCTAGCGCCCCACCGCCGCCAGCACGCGGGCCAGCATGTCGCGGGTGCGCGGTTCGGCGAACAGGGGGCTTTGGCGCAACGCGTCGGCGCGGGCGCGGAACGAGGCCAGGTCCGGCGCGTCCACCACCTGCATGCCCGCCTCGCGCAGGCGGCGCAGGTAGTCGGCGTCCTTCTCGCGGTTGTACGCCCGCTGGTGCGCGGCGGCGTCGGCCATGCACTGCATGACCAGCGCGCGGTCCGCCTGGGGCAGCCCGTTGAACCAGGCCAGGTTGGCCAGGTCCGCGTGGGCGGAATAGACGTGCCCGGTCAGCGAAAGATGCCGCTGCACCTCGGGCATGCGGTATTCCGCGATGACCCACAGGGGGTTCTCCTGCCCGTCGATGGCGCCTTGCTGCAATTCCGCGTAGACGGGCCAGCCCATGGGTGTGGGATTGGCGCCCAGGGCGCGCCACAGTTCGCGGTGCAGGGTCGATTCCAGCACGCGGATCTTCAGGCCGCGCACGTCGTCCACGGTGCGCACCGGGCGCACGTCGTTGGTCAGGTGGCGGAAGCCGTTCTCGGAAAAGTGCAGCCCCTTCAGGCCCACCCGCTCCAGCGCATCCAGCAGCGCCCTTCCCACCGGCCCGTCCAGCACGCGGTCGGCCTCGGCCGCGTCGCGGAACAGGAAGGGGTAGTCCAGCACCTTCACCTCGGGCACGAACGGGTCGAGCACGCCCAGGGTGATGATGGCCAGTTGCACGCCGCCCAGTTGCAGCTGTTGCAGGATTTCGGTCTCGGTGCCCAGGGTGCCGGAATGGTGCACCACCACCCGGTACGCCCCCTGCGAGCGCTCTTCCAGCAACTGGCGGAACCGCTCGGCGCAGACGTGCTGGGCCGAGCCGGGCGTGGTCACCACGGCCAGGGTCAGTTCGGCGGCGGCCCCGGCAGAGCAGACGGCGCGGGACGTTCCGGGCAGGAGGGCCGCCAGGCAGGCCACTGCCAGGGCCGCCGCAAGGACACGGCGCAGGACGCACCCCCGGCGGCAGCAGGCCGGGGTGGACGGCAACGGACGGATGGAGCGGAAAAGGCGGTGCATGGTCGATCCTCGCCGGATGGCGGAAAGAATCCGGGCATCATATCATAAACCCTGCGGAAAGCGCACGATATCTTGACTCGAACCCCTTGTCATCACAGGTTGAAATACCGGTAGTCGCATGATAAGCATGCGATATCCGTTCACCCGGCAGGGGCGGCCCGGCGGCGGGCGCGCACCATAGCCGCTCGGGCGGCGGGGTTCAACCCCTGTCGCGCTCCGCTGGCCGTCGCGCCGGATTTTCCGGACGGACTCAACCTAGCACACAACGCCGCAGCGCGCACCCGCGCCCGGCCGGTGGGTACGGTGGGTACGGGGCCCGCGCCATCGCGTGATCGCCCCGCCACCGCCGCCGCGCGGCACGCCATCGCACCATCCGAGACACAGCAAAGGATTTCCCATGACCGAAGGCAACCTCACCCACCGCGACCTCGCCCGCATGCTGGGCGTCTCCGAAACCACGGTCAAGAGCTACCGCCGCAAGTTCCCGGACTGCATCCCGGTGGCCAGCCAGGGTAAGCCCATCCGCTTCACGGCCGAGGCGGCGGCGGTGTCCCTGCGCATCCGCGACCTGTTCGAGATGGGCATGTCGGTGGAAGAGGTGCGCGCCCGCCTGGCCGCCGAATTCGCGTGGATATCGCCGGAGGCCCCGTCCAGGGACGCCCCGCAGGACTTCACCCTGGCGGTGAGCAACCTGGCCAAGAGCATGGTGGGGCTTACCCAACAACAGAACGCCATCCTGAAGCGGGTGCAGCACATCGAAACCCTGGTCGGCGGCCTGGCCCCCCTCGGCGACGGCGCAGTCGGCGCGGTTGGCCGTCCCGCCTGGCTGGACGAGGCGCAGGCCCTGGCCGCCCGGTTCGAAGCCCTGCTGGGCGCCGTGGCGGGCGACGCCGGACTGGACGCGCCCGCGCCGGTGGGCGCTCCCCGCGCCACGGTTCCCACGGCCCCCACTCTGTCCACCCAGCCCGAAGCCCCCGCCGTATCCGCGCCTGCCGCTCCCGCAGGCGAGACCGGCGGGGACGACGGGGCCACTTCAGCCAAGCTCTCCCACGCCGCCACCTCCGGCGGCCGGGTGGTGCCCTTCCCCGGCGGCATGGCCG
>JALHHV010000240.1:0-4573 GCA_022837365.1 Desulfovibrio sp.
CCTCGGCGGCCTCCACGTCGGGGTAGGCCGAGAGCAGGTAGGCCAGTTCGTCCCTGGCGGGGCGTTCGTCATCGACGATGAGGGCGCGGATGGTCATGGCGTTGTCTTGGGGCATTGTCTTGGGGTGGGTATTGGGTGTGCTTCGACTTTGGCGTGTTTACATTTTAACGATTTTTATATATAATAACACGCACTAAATCATAAGCATAGCGCCGCACCCTGTATGGACTCATATCTGCATGTTGCGGCGTGTGAGCATGGTCTGTTTTCGAGTCGGTTCCGACTCGACGCGGTACTGTTTGCATATCCCGTTTCGTGCGGTTCGAAAAGTCTGTCCCGTCCGCCAGCACGGGTCGATTCGAACATGCGCGGACGACCTTGGGTGAGGTGACTGCGTGGACAACGGCAAGGGAATGGCGGCCAAGATTGGCGACGTCCTGTGGTCTCCAAAGGTCTTGGCAAGCATGTTGATAGGGGGTGCGTGCTTTCTGTTGAAGGAGTTCGTGCCGCTCGCTCCTTTGGCATGGCCGCTGATCATACTCTTTCTCGGGATTATTGGATATTGCGTCGCATCCAGCCTGGCATGGCGTAAGCATTTGAGGGCGGGAGTTGCATGGGGACTAGCTGTGGTGCTGGCCGGACTCCTTCTGTTTTGGGGGTATGCATCTCCTGACGCGCCGTGGCCGTGGGAGAAGGGCGGCAACGGTACTGTGACGCCAACCGCGTCTTACGACGAGCCGTCTGCCGAGACTCAGAAGCCAGTATCTACGGCACCGACACAATCGGGTCCTGTTACCCGGGTGCAGCCTTCTTCGCAGACGACACAGGCGCCATCTGCCCCGGTACGGCCAAAAGGGGGAGCGAAAGTTATCGTGAGCGAAAGGCAGATGGACGCCGAGTTCAGGCAATGGGTCGAGCGGGTGGTGGTGCAGAAGGTCGGAGTCCTGCATGACCGCCTGCGCGATATGTTTGTCGAAGTGGATGTTGAATCGTTGAGTGGGCGGAACGAACGTGCGCCGGGCAGCGGGAACCTGTCCTCCACGGGAGTGCACGCCAAGGTAAGCGTAGTGGCGTACGCCGCCAACTCGGACCTGATTCTGCACGTGGCGGGGGGGACGGGCCGGTCGGTGGCCTTCGAGGGGCAGGAACGACTCATGGACCAAATGAAACGGGAGGCGCTTTTAGATGCTCTTGAATCCGCGTTCAGACAGATTCCGTAGTGTAGTGGCCGGTGGGGCGATGGCGTTGGCCATGGCGTGTTTGCTGTTGGCGGCGGCGTGTACGCCCAGATCGACTGGCTCCGCGCAGGGGGCAACCGGAACTCCGCCGCCTCCGCCTCCGCCCATCGTGACCTCCGGTGGGGCCCCCTTGCAGCGGATGGCGGTGATCGTCATCCCTGACAAGGGATTCAATTCGGTGCGTGCGGAAAACATGGCGCTGGAGGATCTCACGCGCAAGGGCTATCTGCTGGCCAGCAGGTCGGACATCGACATGATCTTGCGAGAGCAAAAGCTGCAATACAACCAGCTCATGGAAAAGGACTTTCGGGTGAAACTGGCAGAATTGCTGAACGTGCAGGCCATGTTCGTCATCGAGGCCACGTCCATCTACCGGGGCTACAATCAGGGTAAGGAATATTTCGACGTGCGGGCCGTGGCCGCGCGCTTGATCGACGCGCAGCATGGCACTGTGTTGTGGATTAAGAATATCGAGCGGCCGGCGCCGGGTCTCGTGGAGGGGCTGGTCATGCTTTCCGTGACTCTCGTCGCGGGTGATGTCAGCGGAGATGTGGTCGAGGCGGCGCTGAAGGAATTTCCGCGTTGTGCCGCAAGATCATAATCGGCCTGAAAGGTATGCCGAAAGGGCCGCATGCACATGGCATGCGGCCCTTTCTTGCGCCCGCCGCATCGCGGGCGTCGCATCCGCCCGGCTATTCGGCCGCCGTCGCCTCCACCGTGGCGTTGTGGGCAATGCCCACCACGTCGAACACGGTGGACAGGTTGGCGGACACCCCGGTGATGCGCACCGCGCGCCCCAGGGTGCGGGCGTGGCGCACCAGTTCCGCCAGCACGGCGATGCCCGCGCCGTTCACCGACACGGACGGCTCGAAGTCCAGCACCACAGTGGGCGCGCCGGTCAGCAGCGCTTCTTCGAACACGTGGCGCAGCACCGGTTCCGCCGGGCTGTTCACCGTGCCGCGGATGCGCACCACGGCGGCCCCGGATGAAGTCGGTGGCGTCCAGGTGCAGGGCCTCTATGGCCAGTTCAGTGTCGCCGTGGCCGGTGATGACGATGACCTCGATGCGCGGGTCCGCTTCCTTCAGGGCGCGCAGCACGTCCATGCCGTCGATGCCGGGCATCTTGATGTCGGTCAGCACCACGTCGGGGCGTTCCCGGTCGAAGCTGATCAGCCCTTCCTCGCCCGATTCGGCGGTGACGGGCGCATGGCCCAGCGCTTCCAGCAGCAGGCCGAACATCTTCAGGGTGGGCACCTCGTCGTCAATCACCAGGATGCGCATGGCTGTCGTCCTTTTTTCCGCCGTGGGGCGGGGTATCGCGGTGGGCGGGCAGGCGCACGTGGAACGCGGTGCCCTTGCCCTCGGTGCTTTCGATGCGGATGTCGCCGCCGTAGTCGCGCACGATGCCGTACACGATGGACAGCCCCAGGCCCATGCCCTGGCCCGTGACCTTCGTGGTGAAGAACGGCTGGAATATCTGCTCGCGCAACGCCTCGGGGATGCCCGCGCCGTTGTCGGCCACGGTGGCCACCACGGTGTCGCCCTCGGCCCGGGTGGAGATGGTGATCACTCCGCGCAGGCCGCCGTCGGTGCGGGCGCGGTCCAGGATGGCGTCGCGGGCGTTGGTCACCAGGTTGAAGAACACCTGCTGCAACCGGTTCTCGTGGGCGCGCACCGGGGGCAGTCCTTCGGCCAGGTCCAGCTTCACCTCCACGTTCTGGAGCAGGAACTGGCGTTCCACCAGCGGCAGCACGGCCCGGGTGGGCCGGTTGACGTCCAGCGGTTCGATGACCGCGTCGGACTTGCGGCCGAACGAGCGCAGGGTGTTGATGATTTCCGTGGCGCGGTCCACCTGGGCGCAGATGTCGCGGGCCACCTCGTGCAGGCGCGACTGCGGCACCGGCAGCCCCTGCTCGATGACCAGCGACAGGAAGTCGCTGCCCATGCGGATGGCGTTGAGCGGCTGGTTCAGTTCGTGGGCCACCCCGGCGGACATTTCGCCCAGCGACTTCATCTTGGCCGCCTGGATGATCTGGGCGTCCTTGTCCATCATTTCCGTGATGTCGGTGGTGGACACGATGATGGCGGGCCGCCCGCGATAGCTGATTGGGCAGGCGTGCAGGTTGACGTGGAACACGCTGCCGTCCTTGCGCACCTGCATGGCTTTGGGAATGTTCAGGCAGCCGCCCGCCGCGTCGCCGCCGTCGAACACGGTGTCGAACACGGCGCTGCATTCGCGCACGGTGTCGCCGCCCAGCACGGTGAGCGGCAGGCCGTCCAGTTCCGCGCGGGTGTAGCCGTACATCTCCACGGCGCGCGGGTTGGCGTCCAGGATGCGCAGGTCGGTGCAGTCCACCACGAAGATGGGGTCCGGCCCGCTGTCGAACAGCGAGCGGTACTTGCCCTCCGATTCCTGCAACCGCTTGCGGTACAGGCGGATGGACCACACCATGTTGCGGAACGAGTCGGCCAGCTGGATCACCTCGTCCCCGCCGCGCTTGCGGTAGAACACGCAGGTGGCGCAGCGGTGCAGCTTTTCCGGCGTCTGCCGCGCCCCCCGAAGCTGCTCGTCGAAGTGCCAGCACGGCAGGTCGGTGTCGCTGTAGGCCGGACAGTCGTGGATGTCCCATCCGGCGTGGGGCACGTCGAGGTCCACGGCGGTGTTGAAGTTGCCGCGCGAAAGATCGTCGGAGATGCGCGTCAGCCGCGTGACCGGCGCGGTGATGTACCGGGCGAGGTAATGGCTGATGAAGAAGGTGATCACCACCACCGCCGTGATGAACCCCAGGAAGGTCACCCGCAGCTTGCCCACCAGGCTGTCCATGTGGTCCTTGCTCAGGCCCACGTGCACGTCGCCGATGCGGTACAGCCCTTCCTTCACCGGCACGGCGATGTCGTAGGCCGACATGCCCATCACGTCCACCAGTTCCACGCTCTTGGCCACGCCGTCGGGCAGGGGGTTGGCCATGCGCAGGTATTCGGGGAAGGGCTTGATGAAGGTGTGGGCCAGCACCGTGCCCTGGGGGTCGGTGACGAAGATGTAGGCGATGAACTGGTGCCGTTCGCGCAGCTGGGCCTCGTCGAAGATCAGCCCCACGAGCTGCGGCACGTCGTTGTCCAGGATGTAGCCCGCCCCGCGCGCGGCCACGCTGTGGGCGATGGCCGCCCCGCGCAGTTCCAGTTCCGCCGTCAGGCCGGAGACCAGGATCCACCGGGCCAGCAGGGCGATGGTGCCGCTGATGGCCATGATCACCACCAGGATGGTGATGAAGAACTTCTGTTGCAGCCCCAGGCGCTGGAAGCGGCGCAGGATCATGGTTGCGCCTCCGCGTCGG
>JALHHV010000240.1:4590-8132 GCA_022837365.1 Desulfovibrio sp.
GCGGGCAGGGGGCGCACCTCGCGGAAGTCGCGGATCAGCTCGAACTGCTCGTCATGCAGCCGGGTGAAGTACACCTGGTTCATGCCCTGCCTGCTCTCGGGCGAAAAGGACACGTAGGTGCTGCCGCCCAGCGGATAGTCGCGCAGCGATTCCAGGGCCTGCACGAAGCTCTCGCGGGTCAGGTCGCGCCCGGCGCGGCGCAGCCCTTCCACCAGGATGCGCGCGTTGACGTATCCTTCAAGCCCGATGGTGTTGGGCGTCTCGTCGGGAAAGTAGCGGTGCAGCAGCTGCACGTAGTCCGCGGCGGCGGCCAGCAGGTCGGGGGTTTCCTTGGCGCGGGGCGGCGGCACCACCTGCGACATGGTCACCGGGTTCACCGGCGAATCGCCCAGCAGGCGGGCCAGTTCTTCCGCCCCGGTGAACGACAGGCAGTGGAACACCGCGTGCAGGCCCGCCTGTTCCGCCAGGCGGATGAACCGGGCCGAGGGCTCGTAGGTGCCCACCATGACCACGGCCTGGGCGTCGGCCGCCAGGATGCGGCGCAGCCCTTCCTCCACCTTGGTGGTGCCGCGCACGTACGATCCGCGCGCCACCGGGGCCAGCCCCAGTTCGCGCAGGGCGATTTCCGTGCCGGTCAGCCCGTCGAAGCCGTAGGCGTCGTACTGGTAGAACACGGCGATGCGCGTTAGCCCCAGGTCGCGCACCAGGTGACGCACGGCGGCGGCCGTCTCCTGGTAGTACGAGGCACGCACGTTGAACACGTAGCGGTTGAAGGGCTCGCGCAGGCCGTTGGCCCCGGTGAACATGCCCACCAGCGGGATGCGCGCCTCTTCCACCAGCGGCAGCACGCGCATGGTGGTGGGCGTGCCCACGTAGCTGAACAGGGCGAACACGTCGCCGTCGATGAGAAAGCGCTGGGTGTTGGCCAGGCAGCGGGGCGGGTCGTAGCCGTCGTCGGCGGCGGTGAGCATGATGCGCCGCCCGTGCACGCCGCCGGTATCGTTGACGTGGTTGATGTACGACAGCGCGCCGCGCAGGGTCTGCACGCCCAGGTAGCTGGCATGCCCGGTAAGGGCCAGGGACGAGGCGAGGTGGATGGCCTCGTCGGTGACGCCCGGCGCGGCCGCGTCTTCCGGCTGGCGGGGACTGTCCGTGCCGCAGGCGGCCAGCAGGAGGGCCAACGCCAGCAGCACCAGCACGGGCAGGCGGCGCCACGCGGGGCGGCGGCAGGCCGGATGCCGGGCGGCGGCGCGCGATGCTGCGGTGCGCGTGGTCACACTTGCTCTCCCTGCTCTCGGGGCGTTGTCCGGCGGAGTCCCGCGCGGAATCCGGGACGGATGTGCGCGGCGGCGCCGCGCCGTGCGGACTGTAGCCCGACGATGGCGGAAAGTTCAAGGGTGCGCGAGACCGGAAGAAAAGGGGGCGGCATGACGCCGAAACGGCCGCGCTGGCGCGGAAAGCGGCGCGGCTGGCCGGTCTCCGGGCGGAGGGCGCGCCGGTGCCCCGTTGTCAGAACTGCGGAGCGTGGCTACACTTTTTAATGGTGTCACGAAACGCGGCCCCACACCATCCTCCACCTGCCGCGTCGCACATGGGAGTCCGGATGACGTCGTTTTTTTCGCGCATGGCCGTGAGAGTTCGCCCGCGCGGCCTGCTGGCGGCGGTCTGTCTGCTGGCGTTCGCCGTATTTCCGGCCCATGCCGTCCATGCGGAACAGGGTGCGGCACCGGCGGAACAGGCGGGCGTGGCGGAGGACGGTCTGGCGAATGTCTGGCCCGCCGGGGCGCGTTTTCCGGACATTCCCCTGGCCTCCCCTTCGCCCGAAACCGGCTGGGGCGGCGGCCCGGACGTGGCCATGCCCGCGCCCGTGGCTGGCGAACCGTTGCCGGACCGCCTTTCCGGCCTGCGCGGCCAGGTGTTCATCGTGAACATGTACAGCTGGTTCTGCGCCCCCTGCCAGGAAGAGGCCCCGGCCCTGCGCGCCCTGTACGCGCGGATATCGTCCGCCAGTTCAGGCAGCCTGGCCGGGCGGGTGCGCATCGTGGGCATTGCCGCCGGTGACGGCTGGAACCTGGTGCAGTCCTTCCGCCAGCGGCACGGGCTGGTCTTTCCCCTGTTCGCCGACCCGGACCTGACGGTGCACGAACAACTGGGCGGCCTGCCGGTGCCGTTCACCTGGGTGCTGCGGCGCGAGGCCGACGGGTTCCGGGTGCTGTTCACCCATGCCGGGGCGCTTGCGGGCACCCCGGCCGAGTTCCTGGACCGCGTGCTGGCGGCGGCGGGGCCGCTGCCATGAGCACCAGGGAGGCCATGCGCCGGGTGGTGCGCGCCGGTCAGACTGAGGGGGCGGGGGGTGCATTGCGCGCACCGGGCGAGTTGGGCTACCAGACTGCCATGGATGCATTTCCGGAAGAGCCGTGCCTTGCCTCGGAAGAGGCGGCCCTTGCCCATCTGCTGGAACATTGCTGGCCGGGCGGGCGCAGCTTCTGTCCGCGCTGCGGCGGCGGGCGGCTGTACGAATTGTCGGCCGGGCGCTGGCGCTGCGCGGGCTGCAAGTACACCTTCCATCCCTTTTCCGGCCGCTGGATCAACAACGGCAACCTCACGCCGCTGACCTGGCTGCGCCTGCTGCACCTGTACGCGGGCGAGGCCACGGTGCACACCCTGGCCGCCGAACTGGGCCTTTCGTACAACGCCGCCTACAAGGCCGTCACCACGGCGCGCTTCGCCATCCTGGCCCACGCGCCCGACGCCCGGCAACTGCTGGGGCCGGAAACCGGCCTTGGCGGCTACCTGAAGGGCAAGAAGCTGACCGGAGAGCCCAAGGGCGGGGGAGGGCAGGTGCCCATTCCCGTGTTCGGCATCCTGGAGCGCAACGGGTGGGTGTTCATCGACCTTGTGTCCGGCCTGTCCGCCGAGACGGTGTTCCACTTCAACCACAATTTCCACCTGCGCATCGAGCGGGCGGGCAACCTGGTGCACACCGCGCCCTACCGCCACTACGACGCGCTGGTGCTGTGCGGCGACGATTCGCTGCCCTACGAGTACATCCGGCGGCGGGCCGACGGCCCTGCGGAGCCGCAGAGCGAGTTCTGGAAATTCGCCGGGGGGAGGCTGCGCGCCTTCAAGGGCGTGTCGCCCCAGCGCTTTCCGCTGTACCTCAAGGAACTGGAATTCCGCTTCAACCACCGGCGCGAAAACCTGTTCGCCACGCTGGTGCGCTACCTGTGCGACATGGTGCCCGACGTGCCGGAACTGGACGAGTCTCGCCCGTAGGGGGGCTGGATTGTCTTTTCGCCCGTTGGCTGACCGACCCGAAGGGCGCGAAGCGTGCCCGTTACGCGAGCTTGCGAGTGTTACGGGCATCGAGCGCAACGCGGTCAAACTTCTCCTGCCATAGCTTTGCTGTCCTTATCCGTAAGACTCGCGCTGCGCGCTCGCCTAACGGCTAAGGCTCGGTCGAATACGATAAGAGTATGCGTTGCGGTCGCCATCCGTAAGGCTCGCAAGCTCGCCTAACGGCTGCCGCGCTCTGCGGTCCT
>JALHHV010000240.1:8221-10190 GCA_022837365.1 Desulfovibrio sp.
CGGCTTGGTGCCAAACCGTTATTATATGCTTTCTGACATCATGTAACGGGTGCGAATGATGGCACAAAAAAATCCGCGCCAGTGCAGGAACGTGCGCAGGAAACAGGCCGTTGCCGCCGTGCATGGTCGCGTCTAACACCCTGCTGTAACAGGAAAGATGTCTCGTTTGCGCCGCCGGGAACGGCGCGGAGGGGGCAGGGGCCCGGCATGGTGCCGGGACCACAGGGAAAGGGGACGACCATGTTCGCATGCCCTGCAACACATGAGGTGCCGGGGGATACCCCGCTGCCGTTCTCGGGCCTGGGACACGACCTGGCGCTCGCGGCGTCGCGCGCCCGCCTGCTGGCATGGATTCCCGTGCGGCGGATGCGCGATGCCCGGCCGCACGCGGCGTGGCGGCGCGGCGTGGAACGCGCGCCCCGCCGCGCGGGCTATGCGCTGCTGGTGGAACTGGGACGGGAAATCAGGGGGCGCTGAACGCGGAGCGCCACCGGCGCATCCGCATCCAGGCGCCCTGCGGCAACGGTGTATCCGGTACGCAAGGAGGCAAGATGACTGTCAATCGCAGACAATTTCTCAAGCTGGGCGCGTCGGCCACCCTGGTCAGCGCGTTCGGCGGGCTGGGGATCAGCCTTGCGCCCTCGGTGGCGCGGGCCGAACTCCAGAAACTTCAGTGGGCGAAGCAGACCACCTCGATCTGCTGCTACTGTGCGGTGGGCTGCGGGCTCATCGTCCACACCGCCAAGAATGGCGAGGGCCGCGCCGTCAACGTGGAAGGCGACCCGGACCATCCCATCAACGAAGGCTCCCTGTGTCCCAAGGGCGCGTCCATTTTCCAGCTGGGCGAAAACAACGCCCGCTCGCCCAAGCCCCTGTACCGCGCGCCGAACAGCGGCGAGTGGAAGGAAGTGGAATGGGACTGGGCGCTGACCGAAATCGCCAGGCGCGTCAAGAAGACCCGCGACGAATCCTTCCAGCTGGCCAACGCGGCCGGTGAAACGGTGAACCGGACCGAGGCCATCGCCTCGTTCGGCTCCGCCGCCATGGACAACGAGGAATGCTGGGCCTACCAGGTCATCCTCAGAAGCCTCGGCCTGGTGTTCATCGAACACCAGGCGCGGATCTGACACAGCCCCACTGTACCGGCTCTGGCAGAGTCGTTCGGTCGCGGCGCGATGACGAATCACTGGAACGATCTTGCGAACAGTGATTGTGTGTTGATCATGGGCAGCAACGCTGCCGAAAACCATCCCATTTCCTTCAAGTGGGTGCTGCGCGCGCAGGACAGGGGCGCAACGCTGGTCCACGTGGACCCGCGTTTCACGCGTACTTCCGCAAAGTGTGACATCTACGCCCCCATCCGTTCGGGCGCGGACATCCCCTTCCTTGGCGGGCTCATCAAGTACATCCTCGAAAACAAGCTGTATTTCGAGGAGTACGTGCGCGAGTACACCAACGCCTCGCTCATCGTGGGCGAGAAATTCTCGTTCAAGGACGGCCTGTTCAGCGGCTACGACGCGGACAAGCGCAAGTACGACAAGTCGCAGTGGGTCTTCGAACTGGACGAGAACGGCGTGCCCAGGCGCGATCCGTCGCTGAAGCACCCCCGGTGCGTGTTCAACCTGCTGAAGAAGCACTACGAGCGCTACACCGTGGACAAGGTGGCCGACATCACCGGCACGCCCAAGGACCTGCTGCTGAAGGTCTACAAGGCCTACGCGGCCACGGGCAAGCCGGACAAGGCGGGCACCATCATGTACGCCATGGGCTGGACCCAGCATTCCGTGGGCGTGCAGAACATCCGCGCCATGGCCATGGTGCAGCTGCTGCTGGGCAACATCGGCGTGGCGGGCGGCGGGGTCAACGCGCTGCGCGGCGAATCCAACGTGCAGGGCTCCACCGACCAGGGCCTGCTGGCCCACATCTGGCCCGGCTACAACCCCACGCCCACCACGAAGCAGGCCACGCT
>JALHHV010000240.1:10220-11403 GCA_022837365.1 Desulfovibrio sp.
CCCCGGCCGACGCCTACGGCATCATGCCCAAGCTCGATGCGTCCAAGCCCGCCACCTACTACTTCTGGCTGAACATCTTCGACAAGATGGACAAGGGCGACGTGAAGGGCTGCTTCGCGTGGGGCATGAACCCCGCCTGCGGCGGCGCCAACGCCAACAAGAACCGGCGCGCCCTGGGCAAGCTGGACTGGCTGGTGAACGTGAACCTCTTCGAGAACGAGACCTCGTCGTTCTGGAAGGGGCCGGGCATGAAGCCCGAGGAAATCGGCACGGAAGTGTTCTTCCTGCCGTGCGCCGTGTCCATCGAGAAGGAAGGCTCCGTGGCCAACTCCGGCCGCTGGATGCAGTGGCGCTATCGCGGGCCCAAGCCGTGGGGCGAAACCAAGCCCGACGGCGACATCATGCTGGAGATGATGCACAAGATCCGCGACCTGTACGCCAAGGAAGGCGGCGTGCACGCCGACCCCATCCTGAAGCTGAACATCAAGGACTGGGAAGAACACAACGAGTTCTCGCCGGTCAAGACCGCCAAGCTGATGAACGGCTACTTCCTGAAGGACACGGAAGTGGGCGGCAAGCAGTTCAAGGCCGGGCAGCAGGTGCCCTCATTCGCCTTCCTGACGGCGGACGGCTCCACCTGTTCCGGCAACTGGCTGCACGCCGGGTCGTTCACCGACGCGGGCAACCAGATGGCCCGCCGCGACACCGCGCAGACGCCGGAGCAGGCGCGCATCGGCCTGTTCCCCAACTGGTCGTTCTGCTGGCCGGTGAACCGGCGCATCATCTACAACCGCGCCTCGGTGGACAAGACCGGCAAGCCGTGGAACCCGGACAAGGCCGTCATCGAATGGAAGGACGGCAAGTGGGTGGGCGACGTGGTGGACGGCGGCGGCGACCCCGGCGCCAGGCACCCGTTCATCATGCAGACGCACGGCTTCGGCGCGCTGTACGGCCCCGGCCGCGAGGAAGGCCCCTTCCCCGAGCACTACGAACCGCTGGAGTGCCCGGTTTCCAAGAACCCGTTCTCGAAGCAGCTGCACAACCCGGTGGCCTTCAAGATCGAGGGTGAAAAGGCGGCGGTGTGCGATCCGAAGTTCCCCTTCATCGGCACCACCTACCGCGTCACCGAACACTGGCAGACCGGCCTGATGACCCGCCGCTGCGCCTGGCTGGTGGAGGCGGA
>JALHHV010000240.1:11427-12743 GCA_022837365.1 Desulfovibrio sp.
CGCATCAGGCCGTACAAGGTCATGGGCGCCGAAATCCACATGGTGGGCCTGCCCTGGCACTATGGCTGGATGGTGCCGCGCAACGGCGGCGACACGGCCAACCTGCTCACGCCGTCGGCGGGCGACCCGAACACCGGCATCCCCGAGACCAAGGCGTTCATGGTCGATATCCGCAAGGTGGGAGGCAAGTAGTCATGGGAAAGATGTTCTTCATCGACCTTACCCGGTGCACGGGCTGCCGTGGCTGCCAGATAGCCTGCAAGCAGTGGAAGAACCTGCCCGCCGAGGAAACCCGCAACACCGGCTCGCACCAGAATCCGCCGGACCTCTCGTACGTCACCCTGAAGACGGTGCGCTTCGAGGAGGGCGTGTTCGACAAGAAGATGGACTGGCTGTTCTTTCCGGAACAGTGCCGTCACTGTGTCGAGCCCCCCTGCAAGGGCCAGGCGGACGTTGACCTTGAAGGCGCGGTGCTCAAGGACGAGGAGACCGGAGCCGTCATCTTCACCGAACTCACCGCCAAGGTGGACGGCGAGATGGTGCGCGCGGCCTGTCCGTACGACATCCCGCGCCGCGACGAGGCCACCGGCCTGCTGTCCAAGTGCGACATGTGCAACGACCGCGTGCAGAACGGCCTGTTGCCCGCCTGCGTGAAGACCTGCCCCACCGGGTGCATGAACTTCGGCGACGAGGCGGACATCATGGCCATGGCGGAACAGCGCCTGGCCGAGGTGAAGAAGAAGCACCCCAACGCCGTCCTTGGCGACCCCGACGACGTGCGCGTGGTGTACCTGTTCCAGCGCGATCCCAAGAGCTACTTCACGCACGCCGTGGCGGAGCTTGAATCCGGCCCGCTTACCCGCAAGCAGCTGTTCGCCAAGCTGTTCCGGGCGCGCGCGTAGCCCGGCGGACATACCCCATGTTTCCCGTATCATCCCTGCCTCCTTCGGGTGGCGGGGACGGTTCCCGCCTGTCCCCGCCGCGCAACGAGGCACCCTGCGCCGTCCGCCGCGTCCGTGTTCCCCTGCCGGGAAAACGGGCGCGCGGGCGGCGCTCCTTTTCCCGGGACCGGCTTGTGCCGGAACCGGGGCGACGCTAGGATGGAAACCAAAGAGACCACACGCGGAACGGCGCGCGGGACTGCGCGTTGACCACACCAGCCATACGGAGGACGCCGTGAAGGCAGTGAGCATCATCGGGTTCAAGAATTCGGGCAAGACCACCTGCACCGCGCTGCTGGCCGACGCGCTGGAGGCGCGCGGACTGACCGTGGCCGTTGCCAAGCACACCCACCACAGCCTGGACAAGGCGGAAAC
>JALHHV010000241.1:0-5393 GCA_022837365.1 Desulfovibrio sp.
GGGCGCACGCCGGGCATGAACTTGTGCACATGTGCAACATGCTGCACGGACTCTGTGCCGCCGTTTGCACGTCCGGCGCGGTTCCGCCATCCGGAAAAACGACCCAACATACCGTACAAACAGGACAAGCATGTTTGGCACGGTCCCTGCTAACCTTGTGGCGTAACGGAACAAGGAGCCGCAGAAGACATGCACACTCCCGAAACTTGCCGCAGCGAAGCGGCAACCCCTCCTCACCTGGATGCCCTTATCGGTGCCCTTCCCGAAGAAGACAGGGAAGCCGTCGTGGCCCTGGCGGCCCTCTGGCGGGAAGCGCAGCGCATATCCCCGGCATCCCCGTCCATCCTGGACACCTCCCCCGTCAGCTTCAGCTAGCTGACCCCCCTCTGCCCCCGCCGGCAAACCGGGCGAGCGGTTTCCGGCACCGGGGAGGCCCGCAAGGGCCTCCCCGGCCCCTCCTCATCCCCGCGCATGCAAACGAACCGGCCCGCATCCCTCGCGGGCCGCGAAACGCACGGTCACCCCGTGCGTTTCGCGTTTCCGGCCCCGCGCCGTCGCGGTTGCCCGCCGCCACTGGCCCCGGCGCGCGTCCTGTCGTATACTGGAAAAAGGTGTCGCTCACCGGCCCGCCGCCGCGGGCCGCAACCCGCACGAGGTGCAGCATGAGCAGGATACGCAGCGCCATTCTGGCGTCGCTGGCGGCGGATTCGCTGTCGCTGGGGGCGCACTGGGAATACGATCAGGCGCGCATCGCGCGCCAGTTGGGCCGGGTGACGGACCTGCTGCCGCCCGCCCTCAACGACTACCATTCCGGCAAGGGCGCGGGCGCCCAGTCGCACTACGGCGACCAGACCCTGCTGCTGCTCCGCTCGGTGGCGGGCAAGGGCGGGTTCGACCTGGCCGATTTCGCCGCGCGCTGGCGCGGCGTCATGGAAGGCGGCTACGCCGGGTACATGGACAAGGCCAGCCGCGAGGCCCTGGCCAACTTCGCCGCGGGCCGCGCGCCCGAACAGACCGGGGCCGCCACCAACGACTTCGCCGGGGCGGCCCGCATGGCCCCGCTGCTGGCCGTTCTCAGTAACGACGAGGAAGGGCTGGTCAATGCCGCGCGCGCCCAGACCCTGATGACCCACGGCAGCCCGGTCATCGCCGACGGCGCGGAATTCATGGCCCGCGCCGCCGCCGCCCTGCTGGGCGGGGCGGACATGCGCGGAGCCCTGGACCACGCCGCCGCGGCCCGCTACGCGGCCCTGCCCGCCGAAGACTGGCTGGCCTTCGCCGACATGGCCCTGACGGAAGACACCCCCGCCGCCATCTCCCGCTTCGGGCAGTCCTGCGGCATGCAGGGGGCCTTCCTGGGGGTGGTGCACACGGTCCTCAAGCACGAGGCCGACCCGGAAACCGGGCTCGTGGAGAACGTCATGGCCGGGGGCGATTCGTGCGCGCGCGGCCTGGCCATCGGCATGCTTTTCGGCGCGCGGCACGGCCTTGGCTGGATGCCCGAACGCTGGCTGGCCCCGCTGGCCGCCCGCCCGGACATCGAAGCCGCGCTGGACTCGCTGGGGGTGTAAAACGAACGGGGGGAAGGGGGCTTTGGAAAGCCCCCTTCCCCCCGACCCCCATCCCGCAAACTTTTCGGTTGGGGTATCGTGGTCATCAAGGGGAGTACACAAAGGGGAGTGCACGGGTGCCGGAAAAACGGCCTGCAACGTCACCTATTGCACGGAATCGCAATCGGGCACGGTGCGGGTGGAGGCGTCCTTCAGTTCGGCCATGTATTCCTTGACCTTGTCCGAGCGCTTCCATTCCGCGAACAGTTCCTGCCACTTGCGCAGGTCCATGAAGTTCTTGTCCAGCTGTTCCTCGTGCGATTGCACCCAGATGTTGAACAACTGCATCTCGAACTGGAACAGGCTGCTGTCGAAGACCTTTTCCGAACTGCCCGCCTTCATCCGCGAACCGTCCACGTCCGAGGCCACGAAGCTGCACACCGCGTCGCGCGAGGTCTCGTAGGTGATCTCCTTGCCGTTCAGCAGTTCCAGCAGGCCGAACAGGTGGGGATATTCCTCGCGGATGCGCGTTTCCGCCGTTTCCGGCACGCGGATGAACAGCTTGTCCCCTTCCTCGGTGATGAAATAGAAGCGCAGCCAGTTCTCGAACATCAGCACTTCGCTGACGGCGTTGATGGCGTTGACGAATTCCGTGGACATGGACACTCCTTGGCGTGTTCCCCCGCCGCCGGGAAAGGCCGGGGCCGGGGTTCGTGGTCTTCGATGGCCCCTAACCGCACGGGACCGCACGGGGCCGCACGGAATCGCGTCCTGGCGCGGCGCGCGGCGGGGCACCCGCACTATGGTGACGGCAGGGCCGCCCGTCAAGTACGTTTTTTCACAAGCAACAAAAGAACACCCAAGAACGAGACACGCTTTCAGGGAGCGCCCCTAACGCAGGATTTTCGCTCGTTGGCAAGGAAAACAAGCCTGCCATGAGGGAGTATACTCTTATCGTATTCGACCGACATGGCAGGCGAAGTTTGACGACGCCAACGGGCGAAAGGACAAGTTAGGCATGAAGATGACAGCGCGCATGCTGCCCCTGTGCCACCGGATGCCAGCCGGGCGCGACGCGGCGGCACACGTCCATGACCTGCGGACAGCGCGGGTGGAAGGGGCAGCCGGACGGCGGGGCGATGGGGCTGGGCAGGTCGCCGGACAGGGCCGGGTGCTCGCTGCGCCGGGCCGGGTCGCGCACGGGCACCGAGGCCAGCAGGGCGCGGGTGTACGGGTGGGCGGGCGCGGCGAACAGCACGTCGCGCGGGGCCTCTTCCACCACCTTGCCAAGGTACATCACGGCCACGTGGTCGCTCATGTGGCCCACCACGCCGAGGTCGTGCGAGATGAACAGGTAGGCCAGGCCCATGCGTTCCTGCAAATCGCGCAGCAGGTTCAGCACCTGCGCCTGTACGGATGCGTCCAGCGAGGACACCGGCTCGTCGCACACCACCAGCGCCGGGTGGGTGATCAGGGCGCGGGCCACGGCCACGCGCTGGCGCTGGCCGCCGGAAAACTCGTGCGGGTAGCGGTCGGCGTGTTCCGGCCGCAGACCCACCAGTTGCAGCATGTCCGCCACCTGCCCACGCCGCTGTGCGCCGGATGCCCCGGCCACGGCCAGCGCCTCGCCAATGGAGGCCCCCACGGTGCGGCGCGGGTTCAGCGACGAGAAGGGGTCCTGAAAGACCATCTGCACCAGTTGCGCGGCCTCGGCGCGCGAAATGGCGGGCGTGGCCGCGTCCTTGCCTGCGCCAGTATCCGTTCCGGCAAACAACCGCCCGTCCAGCAGCACCTGCCCCGTACTGGGGGGCAGCAGGCCCACCACCATGCGGGCCAGGGTGGACTTGCCGCAGCCGCTTTCGCCCACCAGGCCCAGGGTGCGGCCCCGGTCCAGGGTCAGCGACACGCCGTCCACGGCGCGCAGCACGGCGGGCGTGGGGTCGAACATGCCCCGGCGCACGGTGAAGTGGCGGCCTGTTGTCTCGAAATGAGGCGGCGCGCCGGACACATGCCGGGCCGCCGCGAGAATGGCACGGGGCGGGGTGGCGCGTCCAGACGGTTCCCGCCCGTTCACGCCAGCTCCCGCCAGTCGCCGCCCGCGCCGCTACAGTCCGTACCGTTTCAGCTTGCGCCACAGCGAGGCGCGGTCGATGTCCAGCACCTTCGCGGCCTGCGTCCGGTTGCCGCCCGCCAGTTCCAGCACCCATTCGATGTGCGCCCGTTCGTTCTCGTCCAGGGTCATGGGGCGGCCGTCGGGCGTCATGCCTTCCCCGGCCCCGTCCGCGCGCAGCACCAGCGGGGGGCTGCCCTTTCCCGCAAGCCCGTCCGCCAGCGCCCGCAGGTCGGGCGGCAGGTCCGCCGGGGTGATGGTGTCGCCCGCGCGGAGCACGGCGGCCCGCTCGACGATGTTCTGCAACTCGCGCACGTTGCCCGGAAAGGGATAGCGGGCCAGCACGGCCAGCGTTTCCTGCGCCATGTGCGGGGCGGGCCTGCCCGTGTCGCGCGCGGCCTTTTCCGCGAAGTACTGGGCCAGCAGGGGCACGTCCTCCATGCGCTCGGCCAGCGGGGGCATGCGCAGCACCACCACGTTCAGGCGGTAGTACAGGTCGTGCCGGAAGCACCCGGCGGATGGTGCGTTCCTGCACCGCGCGCAGCAGCTTGACCTGCATGGGCAGCGACATCTCGCCCACCTCGTCGAGGAACAGCGTGCCCCCTTCCGCCGCCTCGAACAGCCCCTTGCGCTGGCGCACCGCGCCGGAAAAGGCCCCCTGCTCGTGGCCGAACAGCTCGCTTTCCAGCAATTCCTCGTTGAACGCCCCGCAGTTGATGGCCAGAAAGCGCGCCTCGGACCGGCGGCTGAACAGGTGCACCATGCGCGCGGCCAGTTCCTTGCCGGTGCCCGTCTCGCCCAGGATCAGCACGGTGACGTCCGACGGGGCCACCTGCGCGATGGTGCGCTTCAGCGCCTGCATGCACGGCGCGGCCCCCAGCAGGGGCACGGGCAGCGACCGTTCGCGCAGTTGTTCGCGCAGGCGGGCCACCTCCTGCTTCAGGCGGCGCTTTTCCAGCGCCTTCTGCACCAGCGCCCGCGCCTCGTCCAGGTCGTAGGGCTTGGACAGGTAGTGGTAGGCCCCGGCGTGCATGGCCTCCACCGCCGTCTTCACCGTGGGGTAGCCGGTGACCACCACCACCTCGGTGTCCGGGTGGCGCAGCCGCACGGCGCGCAGCAGGTCCAGCCCGTCCATGCCCTGCATCATCAGGTCGGTGAGCACGAGGTCGAAGTCCGCCCCGGCCAGCAGTTGCAGCGCTTCCTCGCCGCTGGCGGCGGTGAGGGTCTCGTGCCCCTGCCGTCCCAGGACCAGGGCCAGGTTGTCGCGGGCGATGGCCTCGTCGTCCACCACCAGGATGCGGGCCGGGCCGGGGGTGTCCGGCGATTGGGGCGAATGCGGGGTCTGCGGGGCGGGGGGGACGGCGTTCGTGGTCCGCCCGGGTGCGTCGTTCATGCCGCGTCTCCCGTGGGTTCCGGCGCGCCCAGCGGCAGCCGGATGGTGAAGCACGCGCCCGCGCCGGGGGTGCTCTCCACCCCGATGGTGCCGCCGTGCTTGCGGATGATGCCGAAGGCCACGGACAGCCCGAGGCCGGTGCCCTTGCCCACGTCCTTCAAGGTGAAGAACGGGTCGAAGATGCGGCCAAGGTGCTCCGGCCCGATGCCGATGCCCGTGTCGGCCACGCGCAGCACCACCTGGCGCGCCGCCATGTCGCGCTCGGCGGTGATGGTGATGGCCCCGGCGCGGGGGGCGGCCCCGTCCGGCGTGCCCCCGCTTGGCGTGACCCCATCGGGCG